>JBKOYU010000385.1:0-5245 GCA_046725575.1 Actinomycetota bacterium
GCATCCGCACGATCACCGCCGGCATGAGCATGAGGATCACCCCGCCCAGCGGGATGCCGATGCCGTCACGCAA
Source organism: Actinomycetota bacterium (assembly GCA_046725575.1). GTDB lineage: Bacteria > Actinomycetota > Actinomycetes > Mycobacteriales > Mycobacteriaceae > Mycobacterium. The sequence goes on from JBKOYU010000385.1 coordinate 74, forward strand.
CATGCGGGCACCGACCACACCTGCCCCCAGCGCGATTCCGTACGACCGGGCCACCGCCGCGCCCGTCAACAGTACCCATCCGACACCCAGCGCGATGCCCAGCACCGCGGTGAGCGCCCATGTGCGCGTTGGAACGTCGTGGAACCCATCGGACTCACGCAGATAGAGCAGGAACAGGAACGGAAAGCCGAGCGCGGCGACCGTGACCAGCGCGGCGGGCAATCGCAACAACGCGAACACGACCAGCGCCACCAGCACGACCGCCAACCCGATCCGAAATACGTTGCGGGACCGGGGCGGCAGGTGGGGGAACAGCGAGCTGGCCAGCGATGGCTGCAGCAGGTGTTCGCCCGGCGCGGCGCCGAAGTCGCGAATGCGCAACCAGTCGGGGCCCTCCCCACGCCTGGGTGTCAGGTGGCAGCCGCACAGCCCGCAGTACTCGCCGGCAGGCACGTCCGTATGACACACCCGGCATTCCGCGGTGGGGACTTGTTCGTCGTTCGTGCTCATCGCGTCGCCTTCTGCAGGACGAGCACGTTGCGCACCAGGTTGTCGATGTCGGGTGTGCCGAGCCCGGTGACCAGGTCGTAGCCCGGCGCCGCGGTGTCGACGGCGTTCCCGCCCAGCGTGACGTCCCGGAACCCGGGCAGCGGTGCACCCGCGGCGATGCGATACAGCAGCGGGTTGAGATCGCCAAGGGCATGCCCGCCGTTACCGAGCAGGTACTGATTCATCACCGCCCCCAGGCCGGCCCAGATGGGCGCAGACTGCGACGTGCCGCCGCCGACGAGTTGTTGTTGGTTGAACACGATCCGCACGCCGGTGAACGGGTCGGCGACCGCAGCGACGTCAGGCGTCAACCGACGCGTCGGGTCCTTGTCGGACAACACCGCTCGCTGCCATTCCGGACGGTCGAACAACGACGACACTCCGCCGCCAGTGCCTTGCGACAGCGGAACATCGAACCAGGCTTGCTCGGCCTGCCACACGCCGTTGGCGTCGGTCGACAGCGTGGTCCCGCCGACGTCGACCATCTCCGGCAGCGACGCCACCGAGTCCAGCCCCACATCGCTGGCGCCCGGCGGCGACGACCAGTCCTCACCGCCCTTGCACTCCAGACCCGCGAGGTCTCCGCTGGCGTTGAACGCCGTCGTGCCGTGCGACTGCGCCGTCGCCAGCGCCGAGCGCACCGGCGCCAGATCGGCCGCGGTGATCAGCTTGTCGCAACCCCACCCGATCGAAAAGCTCCACACCGCTCCGGGAAACTGCCGATCCGCGTCCTCGAGCATCTGGCCGATCTTCTCGTAGCCGCCGTCGCCCTCCACGGTGGGACGGGCGTTGACGACGACCTTCTGTGCGTCGGGTGCGACGGCGTGGGCGACCTCGAGGTCCATCGTCGTCTCACCGCGCGCTTCACCCGGCTGACCGCCGACCACGGTTGGGGTGAACTTCGGCAGTCCGTAGGTGGTTGCGAACGTGTCGAGGTCGGCTTGCTCGAACCCGTCGAACGCGAAGAAGACGATCGTGGTGCCCTTGCCGGTGTAGCCGTCGGCGGCCAACTTGTTGGCGTTGTAGGTGGTCAGCAATCCTCCGGGCGTCAACCCCCTGTCCGGCACATCCAGCGGCAGGATCGACGGCCGCGACGTGTGGTGCGGCGTGTAGCCCAGGATCCTGCCGAACTCGGCGACCTCGTCGCGCAGCGATTCGGGGATCGATGGCTGCTGCGGCGACGCGTAGAACACCTGCCCGCGTTGGCCGCGATAGTCGTGCACCTCGACATCGAAGGCCTTCGCCACGTTCTCGGCGGCGCCCTCGACGACGGCCCACGCTTCGCCCCGTCGCCAGCGCACCGCCAGCCCGTTGTCGTCGGCCCACCCGAACAACGCGTCGGGCCGGGTCGGATCACGCAGCGCAGCGGTCAGCTTGGTGTCGGAACGGTGCGACGGCCCGAGGTCGGTGGAACTGGTCAGCAGGTACGAATACGGTCCGCCGATCAGGCCCGCGGTCCCGGACACCGAGGGGCGCAGGTCGGACACGAGCGTGAACACCCCGACAGCAATGAGCGCCAGCGTGCCGAAATGCCGGGCTACCACAACCGCCAGCGTACGTGCGAGCTGGCCCGATGCGGTTCTAGTGATCGCCGGGGATGGCGGTGGGCGCCGGCGGCGCAATCACCGGAGGCGTGAACAGGTTGCCCCCCGTGGGGTTGATCGACTTCTCCGTCGGTGCGGGTGGTGGCGCGGTCGGCGGGGCCGGCGTGGCCGGCGGGGCGGCCGGCACCGTGACCGTCTTCGTAATGGTCTTCGTCTCCGGTGCCGGTGCTTCTTCCTTGGCGCACGAGGCGGTCAAGCCCACCATCGTCACAATCGCAGCACCACCGGCAACCGCCGCGATACGGCGAGCCATCCGACCCATGATTTCGTCCTAACTTCGAAAGACCCGTGCCAGCAGCTTTGAAGATCAATCTGGCCAACGGAACTCTAATCCAATGTCTTAGCAGGCGCACAGTGATTGCGAAGCTGCCCCTCAGCCGAGGGTTGAACTGAGCCGCCACGGGTACACCACCGCCGTTGTCGGTCCTATGCCCTTGCCCGCGAGGTGGTCGCCGTGTACCAACAGGTTCTCGAACCGGTAGCGCATTCCCTGGCGTGGAGCTCACTGATCGCAGCACTCCCGCTGCTGTTGCTGTTCGTAGGCCATCGCGGCGGCCGCGGTCGGCATGAACGGCAAGGAAGGCGACATCTTCCGCCGCGTTGTCGTGTGGAGCGTGGTGTTCCTGGCGCTGTTGTGCGTGCTGTCGGCACTGCAGGCGTCTGTGCTGTCCTGGATGGTGCCCTGATCCGGACGGAACCAGTTGTCGGCCAGGCTATTTCGAGTTCGTCTGGACCGCGGTCAGCGCCTCGTCCAGCGTCGGGTACAGCTCGAAGATCTGATCAAGGCCGGTCAGCTGGATCGGGCGGCTCGTCGCGGCGCTGTTCGCAACGACTGCGAACTGCGCGGACTCGCGGACATTGTTGTGCGTCGCCACCAGCGCCTGCAGGCCCGCCGAAGCAAGGAACCCGACTTTGGACAGGTCGATGACCAGTCCCGTCGGTTTGGATACCAGCGCTTCGCTGATCGCGGCTTCCAGTGCCGGGACCGTGGCGAGGTCGATTTCGCCGTCGACCTTGAGCACCGCGATCCCGTTCTGATAGGCGAGGGCGGTGGCGATCGCTTCCTGATCTGACAACGCTCGTCCTCCGTACTGGTGCCCAGGCGGGCATGGGCCGAGCCTAGTCTTCGATGGCGGTCGGAGATTAATTGCTTCGACGCTTCCACGCCCGACGCTAACGCTAATGTCGGCTCAGAACTCGTGCACTGCGACCCAGCGCGAGTGGAGTTGGGAGGCCGAATGTCTGAATCGTCGACAGATTTCGTCAGCACCGCCGCCATGCCCGGCGCCGAACTTGTCGGCGAGGATCTGCTGCCCCAACTCGTCCAGCACCTACGCCAGAACCGCACCGCCTTGCGTGAGGAGTGGGCGCGACGGATCACCGAGGCCGAACTGCTCACCGCGATGTCACCGGAGGAGATTTTCTCCGAGGCAACCACGGTGTACGACAGCTACGTCGAGGTCCTGGAAACCGGCAGCGTCGAGGCGCTTCAGGACTACGCGCGCGACCTGTCCGAGCGGATCATCCCACGAGGCGTCGAAACAGACGAGGTGGTCGGGATCGTGTTGCTGCTGCGCGACGTGCTGGCGCGGTCTCTGTTCGAGAAGTACCAAACCGACTTCGACCTGCTGAACCGCGTGCTCGACGCCTATGAGCCCGCCGCCAACCGCATCGCGAACACCGTGGCCGTCAGCTTCGTGCAGGAACGCGAGCGCATCATTCGTCAGCAGCAGGAGGCCATCCGCGAGCTGTCCACGCCTGTTCTGCAGGTGCGCGAACAGCTGTTGATCCTGCCGATCATCGGCGTGCTGGACAGCCAACGCGCCCGGCAGGTCACCGAGCAGCTGCTGCGGGCGATCCGCGCCAACCGCGCCAAGGTTGTCGTCATCGACATCACCGGTGTGCCCACCATCGACTCCACCGTGGCCAACCACCTGGTGCAGACGGTCGACGCGTCGGGCCTGATGGGCGCGAGCGTGATCATCACCGGCCTGTCATCGGACATCGCGCTGACCCTGGTGACCATCGGGCTCGACCTGTCCAAGATGAACGCCGTCGGCGACCTGCAGGGCGGTATCGAAGAGGCCGAACGACTCCTCGGCTACGAAGTGACCCGCACAGGTGAACCGAACGGATGACCCGCGCTAGCGCGACCGTCTCATGCCAGTACCCATTCTGAAACAGGGCGCGATCCTCATCGCCTCGGTGCAGGCGGCGCTCACCGACTCCGACGCCGAGCGGCTGCGCCACGACCTGATGGAGCGGGTCAGCCGCTACCGCGCCCACGGCATCATCGTCGACGTCACGGCGATCGACGTGATGGACTCATTCGCGGCCCGCTCGCTGCGCACGATCGCGCACATGACGCGGCTGCGGGGCGCCGACACCGTGATCGTCGGACTGCAGCCCGAGGTGGCCTTCGCAATGGTCCAACTCGGATTGGTGTTCGACGACATGTACACGGCGCTGGATCTGGAAGAAGGACTCGCCTTTCTGAACTGGCAACTCGAATCGCGCCAGCCGACGATCGGACGCGACGGTGCCTAATGACGCCGAGTGAAACCGTGGTCGACGTCAAGAACTCCGACGACATCGTCGCCGCCCGCCAGGCCGGACATCAACTCGCCCGCGATCTCGGCTTCTCGCTCACCGACGTCACGATGATCGCCACGGCGATTTCTGAGGTCGCGCGCAACATCACCAGCTACGCCGGCTCCGGCGCGATCCGGGTCGCCGTGGCCGACAGGGATGGCCGCAAGGCATTGGTGGTGCGTGCGGAGGACGACGGGCCCGGCATCGTCGACATCGAGCGCGCGCTCGAGGACGGCTATTCCACGGGCCGCGGGCTGGGCCTCGGGCTCCCGGGTGCGCGTCGCTTGTTGGATCGGCTGATCGTCGAGTCGGCACCCGGCAAGGGCACAGTCGTCGAGAAGTGGAAATGGATTCCGGCCGATGCGTAGACAAGGTTGGATCGGACCGATCGAGTGGGCCACGGTGCGTCGCCCCCTACCCGGAGAAA
>JBKOYU010000926.1:0-5009 GCA_046725575.1 Actinomycetota bacterium
ACTACGAACTCAGGGACAACCTCATGTCGCATATCATCGTCGGAGCCGGCGCGACCGGCATCGCCATCGCGCACAAACTTGCCGAGGCCGGCGAATCGGTTCGGTTGGTCACGCGCAGCGGCAGCGGTCCGGAACATCCGCTCATCAAACGGGTCGCTGCCGACGCCACCAAAGCCGATGGGCTCGTCGAGATCAGCTCCGGCGCAACCACTCTGATCAACTGTGCCGCGCCGCCGTACGACCGATGGCTCACGGCCTTTCCACCGTTGGCCGCTGCGCTATTAGAGACTGCCGAGCGCGCCGGCCTCGACTACGTGATGCTCGGCAACATCTACGGCTACGGGCCGGTGGACGGACCCCTGGCACCGACGCAACCATTGGCCCCGACGGCCGGCAAGGGACAGGTGCGAGCCCAGATCTGGCGGGACGCCCTCGACGCGCACCGAGCGGGACGTGTTCGCGTCACCGAGGTGCGAGCCAGTGATTTCATCGGCGCCGGCGCGCTGTCGGCCTATACCTTGCTCACCGCGCCGGCTGTATTGGCTGGTCAACCAGCTGTCTTCCCCGGCGATCCGGACGTGGCCCACAGTTGGTCCTATGTCGGTGACGTGGCGGCGACTCTGCTTGCTGTCGCTCGCGGCGATGGGTGGGGACGCGCCTGGCACGTTCCTTCCGTGTCGACGTTATCCGCGCAGCAGCTCAGCAAACGTCTGGCGGAAATCGCCGGTTCACCGGCGCCACGTGTTGTCGGCTTATCCGCCGAACAATTGCGCCAGGCTGGCCAGGCCAACCCTGTACTCGGAGAAGTGGCCGAGATGATCTATTTGTTTGACCGGCCGCTGGTACTGGACGCTTCGGAGACCGAGGCCAGATTCGGGGTCAAGCCGTCACCGTTGGATGACGTGCTCCGCGAGATGGACGCTGACCGAATTCCAACAGCGTGATGCTGGGCCGGATGCCGCGGAACAATCCGATGCGGTCCAGCGGCGGCCAGGTGACCCGCAGCCGCTCGCGCAGCGCCATGACCGGGGCAAATCAACTGAGTACCATCTCAATTCGGCGGCGACGCCAGCGCGGTCCAGCCGCCAGAAGCTGGTCTGCAGGCCCTCCGCAAGCGCCACCACCGAGGCCTTCGGGTGCACGGTCAGGAACTCCCGCGCCGCGGCGTCGAAGGCCACCGCCCGCAGCCCATGCGTCTGGTTGGGCTTGCCGAACTTGCGGTAGTCGTAGGAGATCGCGTCGAACAGGGTGACCGACCACGGGTCACGGATCACCCCGTCGGAGCGCTTGGCCTCGGTGCCGCGGTTGTGCAGCGTCCACAGCGTGGTGGCCGAGACACCTTCCAGGATGTTGCCGTCGATCGCAGTCATTGCCTCGATATTAGGGACGTACGCTCAGGTAATGGGACGCGACGTATTCGACGACAAGCTGTTGGCACTGCTCAGCGGGAACTCGCTCGGCGTGCTGGCGACCATCAAACGCAACGGCAGGCCGCAGTTGTCGAACGTGTCCTACTGGTTCGACAAGCGAAATCTGGCGATCCAGGCCTCGATCACCGAGTCGCGGGCCAAGACCCGCAACCTGCGTCGTGATCCGCGGGCGTCAATCCATGTCAGCTCGGACGACGGCTGGGCGTACGCAGTCGCGGAGGGCGACGCGATCCTGACCCCGCCCGCCGCGGCTCCCGACGACGACATCGTCGAGGCCCTGATTGCGTTGTATCGCAATATCGCCGGTGAGCACCCCGACTGGGACGATTATCGGCGCGCGATGGTCGAGGACCGCCGGGTGGTGCTGACGCTGCCAATCTCGCACGTGTACGGGATGCCGCCGGGTAGGCGGTAAAGGACACGACGGCCGTGGGTGGGCCGCGCTACGCTGCCGTCATGGCTGATGCACCGGAAGACGAAACCAAACGCAAGTTCCGGGAAGCGCTGGAGCGGAAGAAAGCCAAGGCAGCGGGTGGTGGCGACCACAAAGACGGGGGAGCCAAGCAGCCGCGGGCACACGGGCCGGTCGAACACCGCCGCGAGTTTCGCCGCAAGAGCGGTTAGCCCGTGACACCCGAATTCCTGCTGACGACGCTGATCGTGGTGGCGACGCCGGGCGCCGGCGTGCTGTACACCGTCGCCGCCGGGATTTCGCGCGGCTGGCGGGCCAGCCTGGTGGCGGCGTTCGCCTGCACGCTCGGGATCGTGCCGCACATGATCGCCGCGGTGACGGGCCTGGCGGCCATCATGCACGCCAGCGCGATGGCATTCTCCATCATCAAATTGCTGGGCGTCGCGTACCTTCTTTACTTGGCGTGGAAGACATTTCGCGATAAGTCGGTATTCGAGGTGCAGGCAGGTCCGGCGAAGTTGTCGCCGTGGCGGGTGATCGTGTCGGGCGTCCTGGTCAACACGTTGAACCCGAAGCTCACCATCTTCTTCTTTGCGTTCCTGCCGCAGTTCGTCGCGCCCGACCGCGACGGGGCGGTGCTGCTGATGGTGTGGCTGAGCGCGATCTTCATGGCGGTCACGCTGGTCGTGTTCAGCGTCTACGGCGTGTTCGCCGCGGCCGTGCGGCGCGAGGTGATCTCGCGGCCACGCATCGTCGCGTGGATGCGGAGAAGCTTCGCCGCGACCTACGTCATCCTGGCCGGCAGGCTCGCGGCGCAGACCCGCTGAGGATCGCTGGCCAGCCAGCGTGCGGCGACCAGCGCGGCCAGCATCACGGCCACGCACCACAGGCCCTGGCCGAGGAACCACAGCAGTTTGGATGGAGATCCCGGCGACGGGCTCGTCGACATGCTCGGGCAGCACCGTGCTCAGCACCGCGAGCGCGATCCACCAGAACGCCAGGTAGTAGAACACCGGTCGGTAGAGCCGGGTGCAGCGGCGCATCAGCCAGTTCCCCCAGCTGGTGTCAGGGGTCCAAGTCTCGATCGATGCCGCGACACCTGCGAAGAAGAACAGCAGCACTCAACTTTGCAGCGCTGGCTCCAGCTCGGCGTGGCCGTACCGCTGGGCGGCGGCGGCTGTCAGGTCAGGGAGGAATTGGGTAGGCCAGTTGCCGGGCGCGGGGGAGTAGGTGCCGAGCACTCGCCGGGCGATGACGTCCTGGTGCACCTCGGTCGGACCGTCCATGAGCCCAAGCGTCGGCACCGCTTGCCAAAGCCGCGCCAGCGGGGTCTCATTCGACGCGCCGGGCGCGCCGTGCAAGTGCACCGCGCGTTCGACGATGTCGTGGGCGACGCGGGCCATGGCCACCTTGCATGCGGAGACATGCGCCATGGCTGCAACGGGACCGTGGGTGTCCATCTGCCATGCGGCGTGCAGCACCAGCAGGCGGAACTGTTCGAGCTGGATGTACGAATCTGCGATACCGGCCTTGACGACGGGATTGTCGGCAAGGGTTCCGCGGAAAGTCTTGCGGGACAAGGCTCTTTCACAGTGCATGTCGAATGCGCGCTTCGCGAAGCCGATGGTGCGCATCGCGTGGTGCAGGCGCCCCCCGGCGGGGCGGGCCTGCGCGATGTGGAAGGCCTTGCCCCGCTCGCCCAGCAGCGCGTCCGGGCCGACACGGACATCGGTGTAGCGGACGTGCGGGTGATTGCCGACGCCGAGCGGATCCCCGATCATCCCTGTCTCACGGACCCTTTCGATGCCAGGCGTCTCGGCCGGCACCAGGAACATCGACATCCGTTCGCGGTGTCCCGCATCCGGATCGGTCACCACCATGACGATGAAGAATGCCGCATTGCGCGCATTGGAGGTGAAGTACTTCTCCCCGTTGATGATCCAGTCGTCGCCGTCTTGCACTGCAAGGGTGCGGAACAGGCGCGGGTCGGCGCCGCCGTGGGGTTCGGTCATCGAGAAGGCGGAGAAGATCTCCCCATCGAGCAGGGGTTGCAGGTAGCGCCGTTTCTGCTCGTCGGTGCCGAACATGGCCAGGATCTCGGCGTTACCGGTATCGGGCGCCTGACAGCCGAAAACGATGGGACCCCAGGCTGTTCGGCCCAGGATCTCGTTGATGAGTGCGAGCTTCACCTGGCCGTAGCCCTGACCGCCGAGCTCAGGTCCGAGGTGGCATGCCCATAACCCTTGCTCGCGTCTGGATGCCGACAATGCCGCGGCGCGTGGGGGCTTGAGCCGGGTTCGATCCGCCGAGGGACAGCAACTCGATCATCAGCCCGCCGATCACGCCGCCCACGACCCGGCCCTCCTGCTTGCGCGATCCATGCAGCGCCGCGTCGAACGGTTCACCGGAGATCAACCGGTCGAACACGACATCCATGCCAAGCAGGCCGCGGTAGAAGGACAGGGCCCGGTCCATATCGGTGACGCCGACGACCAAGTGACAGAACCGTAGATCGCTCAACATCGCGTCTAGTCCACACTGGTGGGCGCGTCGGACACCTTCACCAACTGCACTTCCGGTCGGGCCGGGACTTCGTCGGCGAGGAACCACCTGAAGGCGAGATTCCCGCGCGGATAGTCCAGTGTGGTCAGCGAATTCGGGTGTGCCGTCATCCCGCGGGAGACGACGATGGTGACCGAGCCGTCGGCGTTCGGCACCGCGCTGTGCCCGTTCACCGAGCTGCGCGCGTCATTGACGTTGTGGGTGGCCATGAACTGGTTCCACACCACCAGGTTCCAGAACCTGCACTTTGGCGGCCGGTGCGTGATCACGAGCGCCTCGTCATCCTCGAGGACGAAACTGCCGTACGCGTAGCAGGCGTCACGAGCCGACCACCCGAAGTTGGCGTCCGGTACTTGGTAAGGATCGGCGAATTGGTTTGCCACTTGCGCGATTTCGTGACCAAGCGTGTGTGCGTCGTCCACGCGAGCACCGACGGCGAGCGGCACGATCGCGAACAATGTGCGCAGCCACGCCGCACTGGCCCGCAATGCCGCAGCGGTTTCGGCGTCCCCGTGCCGCACCGGTTCAGGCTCGTCGAGCGCGTCGATCTGCCAGCTGACGGGCCGGCCGGTAAGCGGATCAGCCTGATAGTCACGCGTCATCAG
>JBKOYU010000745.1:0-9703 GCA_046725575.1 Actinomycetota bacterium
CCATACTTCGACGATCTGGAGGTGGGCCAGGTCTTCGACTCGGCGCCGTCGATGACCCTGACCCCAGGCGCCGCGGGCGCGCACCAGTCGATCATCGGCGATCGTCTCCGGCTGGCCCTGGACGCCCAGCTGGCGTACGCCGTCACCGGGGCGACCGCAGCGCTCGCACACCCCGCGCTCGTCTGCGATGTGGCGATCGGTCAGAGCACGCTGGTCACCCAGCGGGTCAAGGCCAACCTGTTCTACCGCGGGCTGGCATTTCACCGGTTCCCCGTCATCGGCGACAGCCTGTTCACCCGCACCGAAGTGGTCGGGCTGAAGCAGAACTCGGCCAAACCCGGCCGCGCGCCGACCGGCCTGGTGGCGCTGCGGATGACCACCGTCGACCAGATCGGCCGGCTGGTGCTGGATTTCTACCGCTGCGCGATGCTCCCGCTAAGCGTCGAACGCGACACCGGTCGCAGTGACGACCTGTCCAAGTTCGGCGCCGATCTCGTGGCGCCACCCGACCCGACCGCCGACTGGGATGTCGATGCATATCGCGAACGCGTGCCGGGCGCCCATTTCGACTCCGGCCTCGCCGGCGCGGTCTTGCACAGCACCGCCGACGTGGTCAGCAGCGCGCCAGAGCTTGCGCGGCTGACGCTGAACATCGCTGCCACACACCATGATTGGCGCGTCGGCGGCCAGCGCCTCGTCTATGGCGGGCACACCATCGGATTGGCCCTGGCGCAGGCGTCGCGGCTGCTGCCCAATCTCGTCACGGTGCTCGGCTGGGAGTCCTGCGATCACACCGGCCCGGTACACGAGGGCGACACGCTCTATAGCGAACTGCATGTCAAGGGCGCTGAGCCGTTGCCGGATGGCCGCGGGGGAGTGCTGAAGCTGCGGTCGCAGGTGTACGCCGCAGGGGAGCCGGACCGGCAAGTGCTGGACTGGCGGTTCACCGCCCTGCAGTTCTAACGGCGAGCAGACACAAAATCGCGTTCCGCGTCGCCGATTCGTGCGATTTTGCGTTCCCCAGCTGGCGCGTGGGCCCAGCTCGCGGGAAGGAGGGGACCTCTGAGCACAATGAGCGTGTGACGCCGATGGGCATTCCCGTCGCCGTGCTGACGCGGGCGCGGCGGGCGGCCGACGCGTTCCATGCCCTCACCGGCGTCGCGGTCGACGCCGCCGAACTTCTCACCGGCCGTGCTGCGCTGCTCGGGCTGTCGCCCCAAGGCCGGATCTCGGCGGGCGGAGCCACCCGACTGATGCGCAGTAGCGACGGCTGGTGTGCGCTCACGCTGTCGCGACAAGACGACGTCGACGCCGTTCCCGCGCTGCTCGAGTCTGACGCCGTCGGCGACGATCCATGGCCTGCCGTGGAGCAATGGGCGGCCGGCCATTCCTCCGCCGACGTCACAAGGCGGGCGCGCCTGCTCGGACTACCGGGCGCCGCCCTCGGCGAAACATCCGCCAAGCCACCGCGAATCACAAAGATGGGCGCCCTGGCCGCACCGCGTCGCCTAACCGAACTGTTGGTCGCCGACCTGTCCTCGATGTGGGCCGGCCCCCTCTGCGGTCAGCTGCTGGCGCGAGCAGGCGCCACCGTCGTCAAGATCGAAACTCGCGCCCGGCCCGACGGCACCCGCGCCGGGCCCTCGGCGTTCTTTGATTGGATGAACAGCGGAAAGCTCTCGTACGCGGTCGATTTCGACGAGCCTGTCGGCCTGCGTCGGCTGCTGGAGGCCGCCGACGTCGTCATCGAGTCGTCGCGGCCCGCGGCGCTGGCACACCGGGGACTCGGCCCGACTGACATCGCACCGCGCGTCGGCCGTGTCTGGCTGCGAGTCACGGGCCACGGCGCTGACGGCGAGCAAACCAACTGGGTGGCGTTCGGCGACGACGCCGCGGTATCCGGCGGCTTGGTCGGCGGCGCCGACAGCGAGCCGGTGTTCTGCGGCGACGCCATCGCCGATGCGTTGACGGGCCTGCACGCCGCACAAACCGTCGCGGAATCGGCGAGCCGCGGCGGAGGCGAGCTGATCGACCTGTCGATGGCCGCCGTCGCCGCAACCTACGCCCAGGATGACCGCACCACCGAAACCCATTGCGCCGCAACGCCGCCTCCCTCACGACCAGCCCCTGAACTTGGTGCCGACAACGCGGCGGTCGAGCACCTGCTTGCCGAAAGACGGTTGGCGTCGTGCTGATTCAGCGCGCCGTGTTGCTCGACGGCACCGCGACCGACATCCGCGTCGGGGAGCAGATTGTCGACGTCGGCGATCTGACGCCGCACAAGGGCGAGCAGACACTCGACGCCGCGGACGCAACGGTCATCCCTGGCCTGCACGACCACCATGTCCACCTGCGCTCGGCAGCCGCCGCGCTGACCTCGGCCCGCGTCGGGCCCGCAGAAGTTCGGAGTCGCGAGGACCTGGCCCGCGCGCTGGCCGACGCCCCCGTCGGCATTGACGGCTGGATCAGGGCCGTCGGCTACCACGAGGCGGTCGCAGGACCGCTCGACCGGCATGTGCTCGATGAAGTCTCGCCGCCGCTACCGGTTCGCGTGCAACACCGCAGCGGCGTGCTGTGGACGCTGAACTCGGCGGGGCTGGCCAGACTGGGACTGACCGATCATCCTGACGGACGGCTGCGCAGCGCCGACCGCAGCTGGTCAGACACGTTGCAGCGCAACGAAAGCGGACTGTCCGAGGTCAGCCGCCGGCTGAGCGAATACGGCGTCACCGGCGTCACCGACGCCACCCCCGACTTCGAAGTCAGCGACATCGTGAAGCTCTTGGAGGCACACCGGCGTGGCGAGCTGCGCCAGCGTGTGCACTGCCTGGCACCGGGCAAGCGCATCCTGCACGACAGCGCCCTCGACCTCAACGCACTCACCGCATGGGTCACCGAACGCCACGCCGCCGACGCCCCGGTCGCGGTGCACTGTGTGACGGCCGCCCAACTGGTCGTGATGCTCTCGGCGCTGCGCGAGGCGGGCACCCACCCACAGGACCGCATCGAACACGCGGCCGTGGTGCCCGACGACAGCATCGCTGACCTCAAAGACCTCGGCGTCACCGTCGTGACCCAGCCCAACTTCGTCGCCGAGCGCGGCGACCAATACCTGGCCGACGTTCCCGCCGCCGAACACCACGAGTTGTGGCGGGTGGCCTCACTGCTGAAGGCGGGCGTGAAGGTCGCGCTGTCCACCGACATGCCGTTCGGCGAGGGCGACCCGTGGGCGACCATGCGCGCTGCCGTCCATCGGACCACCGCGGCCGGCGCGCTCCTCGGCGCCGACGAATGTGTCTCGGCGCGTGACGCTTTGACGATGTTCTTCGGCACCTCGCGCCAACCGACCGACCCGCGCGCCGTTGCGAAGGGCCAACTGGGCGACCTGTGCGTCTTGGCCGCGACGCCGAAAGAGGTGCTCAAAGAACTCGACTCGCAGATGGTGGCCGCCACCGTCGTCGCAGGCGAGGTGGTTTTCGAGCGCGGCTGAGTTCTGCCGGTGGCGAACCACGGCATAGCCGCTGCCCCACGGGCGCTCAATGGGTTATGGCCGAAGACCGCCTACCCGACGACGAGGAAGCGCTCGACGCGTACTCGACCGTGGTCACCACGGTGGCCCGTGCCGTGCTGCCCAGCGTCGCCAGCCTCGCGGTGCGCACCCGACGCGGCGAGGGCAGCGGCAGCGCCAGCGTCATCACCCCCGACGGCTACCTGCTGACCAGCGCCCACGTCGTCGCCGGGGCCAGCAGCGCCGAGGCGGCCTTCACCGATGGCACCACCGTGAAGGTCGACGTCGTCGGCCGCGATGTGCTGTCTGACCTGGCGGTGCTCAAGGCCCGCGACGCCGTGCCCGCGCCGGTCGCGATGGGACGCGCCGAGGACCTACGGGTGGGCCAACTCGTGGTGGCCGTCGGCAATCCGCTCGGCCTCGCAGGCAGCGTCACCGCAGGCATCGTCTCCGGGCTGGGGCGCTCATTGCCGACGAAAGCGGGTCGGGTGGTCGACGAGGTGATCCAGACCGATGCCGCGCTCAATCCCGGCAACAGCGGCGGCGCACTCGCCGACGGACGGGGCCGGATGGTCGGCGTCAGCACAGCCGTCGCGGGAGTCGGTCTGGGACTTGCGATTCCGGTCAACGAGTCCACCCACAGGATCATCGCGTCACTGATGAGCACGGGCCGAGTGCGCCGGGCGTGGCTGGGCATCGCGGGCGCGCACATCCCCGTCGCGCCGGCACTGGCCGCCAAACTCGGCACCGCCACCGGACTGCAGATCGCCAGCGTCGTCAACGGCAGCCCCGCCGCCGAAGCGGGCCTTCGCCGCGGCGACATCGTGGTCAGCGTCGACGGCCACAACATCGTCACCGCGACCGCGATCCAGAAGTTGATGGTCGAGGACGCGATCGCCCGCCGCATCGAGATGACGGTGTGGCGCAACGGCGCGCTGGTCGACGTGTTCGTGGTGCCGCGCGAACTCGCCGACACCTGAGCCGGCCACCCTGTCCATTGACTGAGTCCACCCTGCTCCTTAGAGTCTGATATGCAGAAATACTTTCCTCAGTACGGAAGACGGCGACTCAATAGCAGAACAGGGAGATAGCAGCTGCTGGCGGTCGTCATGTTCGCAACCGCCGCCTCTGGTGTCGCGAGCGCGCGTTGCGGTCGTCAGTCCGCGGGTGCGTGAGCGGCCCCTGGCGCCATCGGCGTTCGCGCCACCCCCAGGTACTTGCACGCGTCGGTGAGCCGGACTCTTGGCTGCTCACGGAACAGCAGCAGCAAGAGCAGCGCGTTGTTGACCGAGGCGATCGGGTAGGCGGGGCCGGTTTCGCTCTCCGGTCGCGACTTCTGCATAGAAGAATCGTACCGGGCCGCCACTTCGCGGAGTTTGCCGACGCGACAAGCCCGCATTGCGCTGCGAAAGTGGCGCTGGTATTGCTCGGCCGGATTCGCGGCCGGGCAGCGCTGCGGTGAGGCCTACTTCAACAGCGGGTCGCGGGGCAGGCCGAGGATCCGCTCCGCAATGGTGTTGCGTGTGATCTCCGACGTGCCTCCCGCGATGGTCATGGCCCGGTTACCGAGATAGCTGCGGAGCAGCTTCGGCGCTTGGCCGACCACCGCCGCCGAACCCGCCAACTCCATGCCCAACTCCGTGATGCGCTGGCCCGCCTCCGCCACCAGCAGCTTGGTCACGTTGCCCTCCGGTCCGGGCTCCGCGCCCGCGATGGCCCGGCTCGCGCGGCGCAAGTTCAGCAGCCGCAACGTGTGCGTCTCGGCGATGCACTCGCCGGCTCGCCGCACGTAGTTGGCCGCCGCGGGCGATGCGTCGAGCAGCTTGACGAGGTGGTCGGGGCTGAAGCCAACTGCGCCGCCCGAACCGCCGCCGATGGAGATGCGCTCGTTGCCCAGCGTCGCGCGGGCCACCAGCCAGCCGCGGTTCACGTCGCCAACCACGTCGGAGTCCGGAACGAACACGTCGTCGAAGAAGACCTCGTTGAAGTGCGAATCGCCGGTGATGCCGCGCAGCGGATTGACCGTCACGCCAGGGGCTTTCATGTCGATGGCCATCATCGTCACGCCGGCGTGCTTGGGCGCGTCGGGATCGGTGCGCACCGTGGCCAGTCCCCACTGGCAGTACTGCGCCAGGCTCGTCCACACCTTCTGCCCGGTGACCCGCCAGCCGCCGTCGACCTTCTTGGCCGCGGTGCGCACTGCGGCGGCGTCGGAGCCCGCGCCTGGCTCGGAGAACAGCTGGCACCACATCACCTGGCCCCGCAGCACGGGTTCGACCCAGCGCTCACGCTGATCGTCGGTGCCTGCCTGCGCGATGGTGAGCGCCACCCAACCGGTGATGCCCATGTCCGGCCGCTCGATCGGTTTCGATTCCCCGGTCGCTCCGCTCCTGCCCGCCGAACCGAACTCCTCCTCGATGACAAGCTGCTCGAGCACGTCGGCGGCGCGGCCCCACGGCTTCGGCCAGTGCGGGACCAGGTAGCCGGAGTCGACGAGGTAATCGCGCTGCTTGTCCTCGGGCAGGGAGCGCAACTGGGCGACGGCCTCGCGGGCCTGGTTGCGGTAGGCGTCCGCCTCGGGGGGCAGTGTGAATGACGCCCCGTGCGCCTGCCCACTGCGCTGGCCCTCCACGGTGTCGAGCAGCGGGTCGCCACCTTCTTCCATCAGCGCGGCGAGTGTGCGAGCCCGCCGCAGATACAGATGGGCGTCGTGTTCCCAGGTGTACGCAATACCGCCATGCAGCTGAATGTTGTACTGCGCGTTGAAGATCTGAGTGCGAATGGCGTGCGCGGCGGCCACCGCGGCGGGGAACCACGCACTGTCCAGGTCGTCGGCGCGCGCCGCGTCCCAGGTGGCCGCGGTGGTCTCTTCGGCGTTGACCAGCATGTTGGCGGCGTGGTGTTTGACGGCCTGGAACGTGCCGATGGTCCGGCCGAACTGCTCGCGCACCTCGACGTATTCGACGGCCATGTCCAGGGCTGCCCAGCTGACGCCGACCGCCTCGGCCGCAGCCAGGATCCGGAACACGGTCCGCGCCTTGCGTGCGACGCCGCGAAGCACACGGTCTCCCTCGAGTGTTACGCCGCGCAGCGCGACCGACCCGACGTTGCGGGTGGTATCGAGCGAGGCCAACGCCGTGATCGTCACACCGTCGGCCTTCGCGTCGACAATGGCGACGTCCTCGCCCGCGGCGATCACCAGCACGTCGGCGTCCGGGGCGCCCAACACGGCGGGGCTTTCGCCGGTGACGACGAGGTCGGAACCGATCGTGACGTTGTCCGAAAGGGCGAGTGCGCCGACCGAGCTCCCGTCGGCCAGTCCCGGAAGTAGTTGCGCGCGAACGGAATCGGATGCGCAGCGGTCGATCACCACTGCCGCCGCGACGGTGGGCAGGAACGGACCGGGAGACAGTTCGCGACCCTGCACCTCGAGCACCACCGCCAATTCGGCGAGGCCGAATCCCGAACCGCCGTATTCGTCGGCGATCGCCAGCCCGTTCCATCCGAGGTCCTTGCCCGCGGACCAGATCTCCGACGGATGATGGGACCCGTCCTCCAGCGTCGCGCGGGCCGCCGCGCGGCTGTTCAGGCGGTTCAGCTGCCCGATGACGGAATGGGCCAGGTCAGTGTGTTCCTCGGTGATGGCGAGAGCTGACTTACTCACAGTGGAAGTCCTCTTTACGTTTGACGGTCGTCAAGTAAAGCTAGCGCGCCAGCCCCCACCTGCGTATACGTGATGCAAGTCACATCTGATCTTGAAAGTGTCATGAGTAGACATCTTCCAGATGTTGTCGTTTATCGCCGCGATCCCGGGGTACGCTCGCGGAATGACGACCATTTGGACACGCGCCCGATGGTTGCTGCGTGCCGGTCCCGCCGACTACATGCTGGCGATGAGTGTTGCGTCGGCGTCGCTGCCCGTTGTCGGGAAACACCTTGAGCCACTTGGCGCCGCGACGGCTATCGGCGTCTGGGGTTACCGCCACATGCCGGATTTCCTGGGCGCCACCGCACGTTCCTGGTTTGAGCCGGGCAATGCGGAGTTGCGACGGCAGGAGCGCGATGCCACCAACGCCGTAACGGAGGCCGCACTGCGCGGCATCGTTGCCGCCAAGGACCTGGCGATCGAGTGGCCGGCGCCGGAGCGCACCCCACCGTTGTGGAGGCTGCGGGAGCATCGGCGCAACGTCTACAAGACGTCGGTCCGCTACGGCAATCTCCCGTCTCAACTGCTCGACGTGTGGCGCCGCAAGGATCTACCCGTTGAGCGCGCGCCGGTGCTGATCTTCGTTCCCGGTGGCGCGTGGGTGCACGGCAGCCGCATGTTGCAGGGTTACGCGCTGATGTCGCACCCGAAACCGGACGCAGATGCGGGGGAAAGCGGTTGTATAGGCTCCTCCACACAGGAGGGAGCACGGTGAAGAGGCTTCGCGGGTGGGACGCACCTCCCGCTTGCGGGGGATTATGTCACGCCTAAGGCGATTTCGCGTGCGACAGGTGGCCACTCGACGCCTGCGTCCGCGTTGCGTGCACCCAGGACAGGAACTCCTCGACAGCGCGAGCGGTGTAGTGCCCGCGCGGCGAGCCGTAGTAGAAGTCGAACGCGTGCTGGGCGTGTGGGATCTCGGCGTACGCGACAACGGAGGTCGACGTATCGCGCATCGCTTCGGCGAATTCGCGGCCCTCTGGCACCGGGATGATCGAGTCGTCCTGCCCGTGCAGGATGAAGAACGGCGGCGCGTCGGGCCTAACCCGCCTGATCGATGACGCGTCGACGTATACCTGCTTGTGCTCGGCGAACCGCTTCTTGACGACAAACTTCTGCAGGAACGCGATGAACTCCTTGCGGCCATGGCCCGTAGTGGAGACCCAGTCGTAACGGCCGTATATCGGAACCGCCGCCACCACCGAGGTGTCGGCGTCCTCAAATCCCGGTTGGTACTGCTGATCATCAGGGGTCAGCGCGGCCAGCGAGCACAAGTGTCCGCCCGCCGAGCCGCCGGTGATCGCAACGAAATCGGGGTCACCGCCGTAGTCGGCGATGTTCTCCTTGATCCAGGCTAGCGCGCGCTTGACATCGACGATGTGGTCCGGCCAGGTATGTCGGGAGCTGACGCGGTAATCGATCGACACGCACACCCAGCCGCGGTCGGCGAGATGGCTCAGCAGCGGGTAGGCCTGCGGTCGTCGCATGCCGATCGCCCATGCACCGCCGGGCACTTGCAGCAGAACCGGCGCCTTGCCGTCGCGGGGCAAGTCGCGCCGTCGCCAGATGTCGGCGAAGTTGACCCGCGGGTGAGGACCGTACTGGACGGTGTCGGCCTTCACAACGTATCGGCGGCGGATCAAGTCGTTGGGCCACACGCCAATCTGCGTGCGGCGGCGTCGCGCGGGCTGCGATTGTGCCGCGATCTTCTCGTAGTCGTCGCCCAGCGCTTCCCGCAGCGGCTCTTCGAAATACGGCTCCGACGCTACGTTGCGGCGGTGAATCAACCACAGCAGCACCCACGCGATCGCGGTGAGCACCAACGCGATTCGGCCTCGGGGACCGCGGAAATCACCACGAAGTCCACGCCGCACCGCGGAGAGCACCGACCCGGCGAGGTACAGCGGCGACATCTCGGTGGTGGGCCAGCCGAACGCGAACACCGGAATGGTGATGTAGCCCTCACGGGCGATCGGCTGCACACCGTTGGCGGCGTTGAGCAGCTCCGCGGATGCGCGCAGCAGCGGCCAGCGCCTACGCACGGGCCACGCGGTCCTGCAGCTCGCGGCGCACCTTGCCGGTGCTGCCGCGAGGTAATTCGTCGAGGATCGTGATATCGCGGGGCACTTTGTAATTCGCCAAGTTATCTCGGACGTGCTGTTTCAGTGTGTCGGGCGTAGCCGATCCTCCGGCATTCAAAACCACGAACGCCCATGACGCGCTCGGTCAGGCCCGGATCCCACTTAGTGAGCTCCGACGGGTCGGTATCGGTCGAGGTCACGGGCCTCCCTGCGCTAGAAAATTAGAACGTGTTCTAGTTATCGTACCTGAGGCACGCAAGTAGCCACCCAATCGGTTTAGAACCGACTATGCAGGGGCTACCTCGTCGGGCAATGACGACGGAACGCGACGAGACATCAGGCAATTACTTCAACATAGGTCATGCGGCTCCCGAGGTGAGCGTCGGAAATGGTCGCTACCGGCTGCTG
>JBKOYU010000693.1:0-3806 GCA_046725575.1 Actinomycetota bacterium
G
Organism: Actinomycetota bacterium; assembly: GCA_046725575.1. Classification (GTDB taxonomy): domain Bacteria; phylum Actinomycetota; class Actinomycetes; order Mycobacteriales; family Mycobacteriaceae; genus Mycobacterium. Next base: position 2 of record JBKOYU010000693.1, read on the forward strand.
TGTCGATCCCGTCCTCGCAAAAGTACTGCAGCGCGCCGCCAAGGCCGTAGAAGCCCTTCTCGCGGTCGCCGCTCTTGACGGTGCCGTCGTTCGTGTAGTGACGGAACTCAATGTAGGGCTCGAGCGCACGCGCCGGCTGCCCCCAGCCTAGCGCTATGTGGCAGCCGAGCTCGGCGCTAATGGTGTAGCCAATGATCAGCGCATCAGCGTCGAGTCGATACGGCGGGAACGGGTCGAGTTCGTCCTGCCACAGGCGAACGAGCCGGCCCGATCGCATTTCGAGCCCAACGACGCAGAGAGGCGTTGCTTTGTCGCCATCCCTGCCGCCGTTAGCCAAACCCGTTCCGGGATAGAACTCCCAGTCAATACACCAGATTTCCCGGAACGGTAGGTCGCGCCAATTAGAGATCACCGGCGTCATCGTCGTCGCCCGCTGCTTCCTTCTTCGGCATACCGAACAGCTCGCGGTAGATCGGATGCTCCGTGTTCTGGATGATTCCGTGCTCACCGAACGCGAGCTGCACAAGCTCGTTGAACTGTGGGAGCTTCTTCCAGTCCGGATCGGGAGCGTAGCCTTCCAAGGCTTCACGGGTCTGGTAGGCCCGTCGCACCCACAGCAGCTTCACCCACCGATCCATGCCGGCCCTGGCGGCAGAGCGGGCAGATACCCACGCGGTATTGTCGCGTTCGCCGTCCCGCGGGAAAGCGACTGGCCAGAGCCGCGGGCTGCCGTCGCGATAGATGACGCAGATCAGGGTGCACGGCCGAGCTTCTGGAATCCGGCCGCGCATCGCGGGTGCGATGATGAAGTGCTGTTCATCGATCGCACCCTCCGGCTTGTGCGTGTAGATTTCCGTCCGGCGCCGATAGTCCGCGCTTGGGTGGGTGCGGAAAAAGTCCTTCGGCCTGCCGACCGGAACGGTGTGGTAGGAAGTGCTAGTGATGCCGTCGCCGAGCTTGGGATCGATCCACAGTGCATCGAGATCGTTCGCATCGTTCGGCGTCGATGCGCCGATCGGGATCACCTCCACGCCGGTCTTACCTTCACGTATCTGATCACTCATTTCACTTACTCTCTTTCTGCGACTTGGGTGTCGCGGTCCCTACCCGACTGGTGTCGGTAGCTGTTGAACGTGTGTTGAACTTGACTTGTCACTCATGCCGCAGGCCCCGGCCTCCCGCTTTTCCGTGTGCGGACCGGGCGGATCTCCGTCTGCCGGAAGTGCTCAACGAAGGCTGGTTTGCGGTAACGGACGGTTCGTCCGAACAAGACGTAGGGCGGCCCGATCCCCCGACGGCGCCATTGGCGCAGCGTTCGCAAGCTTTTTCCGATTGCGGTCGCCGCCTCCTCCTCACTAAGAAATTCGTCGAGGTCCATAGCTGCATCTCCTGCCAACGTGAAACTGCTGTCAGGACAGATGCGGTATTTCGGGCGATGTTTGTAGTCTGCGGTTAGCGGGTGGATTTTGGCGGCTTATCCGCAGGGTGGGCGCACCACTGGCGCACAGCGCGCGGCGCGATCTCGCGGTCAAGGATGACCGACATAATGATCGCGGTGACACCATACAGCGGCGAACCGAACAGCCACCGACATTCGCCTGTGATGGCGAGCGCGAGCCATTGGTCTGCAGCATCCCTGTGACTACGCTTTCGGATGATCGGCAAGTAGGGGGAAGTTGGGTCGCTACTTTCTAGTTTGTTGGCAATTCGCGCTGCGACCAGTTCGTAAACCCGAGCCGCGGACGCGGCGGACGCGAGTAGGCGGCGGCGATCACTGTCACTCGTTATTTGGGGATCTATCCATAGCTGCAGCCGCGAAGCGTCGGTCCGCAGCTGCCGCGCCATCGCGAGATAGCGACGACAATCATCCTCAGCCTGCTGGCGTGTCAGAGTGGTCCCAGATTGGATCGCGTAGGCCAGGGACGCGCGTAGCAAATTGGCCATGGCCACGTCTTGGCATTCGTCCGGCTCTGAAGGATTTGGCACTACTTCGGTGGCCTCTGGCTGGGCTGACCAGGCGGGGGCCATCGCGGCCGGGTGCATGAAGGTCCCGTCCCGGCGCCGCCGCGCCAGCTGGTACCACACCCGTTGCATCCGCTCATCGCGGACCAACCGGACCAGACACGCAATCACGCCTCTGCGTCCCGCGACCGGGTGTATCTCATGAGCGGCCCCCGCGACCGGCTCCGGCACCCATGGCGGAATCAATAGGGGTGCGTCGGCCTCTGGCGGGAGTGTGGCCTTCATGATCCGCCGTCCCGCAGACGCACCACCTTGGCACCCTTCCCTGCTCCGGTGATTACCGTGGTGATCTTGTTCGCGGCCTCACGCAGCGGATCGTCGGCGAGGTGCGCGTAGCGTTGCGTGGTCCTCGACTGCGTGTGTCCCAACAATCGCCCGATCAGTGGGAGGCTCAACCCGCCGCCGGCACCAAGGGCTGCGAACGTGTGCCGCAAATCGTAGATGCGGACGTCACTCAGGGCGGCGTGCTTGCATACCGCGTCCCAACACGTGCGCAATTGCTGCAACGGCCGCCCTGCCCGTTGCCCGGGAAAGACGTATTCGTCCGGGTCGACGTCGCCACGCATGGCACGGATGTCGGCGATCAGTTGCAGCGCCGGCGCGCCCAATGGCAGCCGGTGGTCCTTGCGCTGCTTGGTGGTGGCCCCCGGCTTGATCCAAAAGCCGGGCTGCGCGTCGAGCTGCGCCCAGGTGGCGAGCATCGCCTCGCGCGGACGACATCCGGTCAGCATGATAAGCCGGATGCAGTCAGCCGCGGACGTGCGGCCATAGGTGTCGAGGCCCTCGATCACGGAGGCGATCTCGACTGGGCTTAAGTACCGCTCTTTCGCGTGCTCCTGGTTTCGCTCGATACCCTTGCATGGATTGCCCTGTGCATGATCTCGCCAAGGCTTGTCCTCGCCGGCCCTCGGTAGAAGTGATAACGCAAACATCCTCGACGCGCAGGACACGGTCCGATTGGCGAGCACGGGATGACCGGCCGTGGTGATGCCCCGGTGCAGCGCGACAATATCGCCGTGGTGAACATCGGCGACTTTGCGATCAGCACCGAGGTGCCGCAGGATGTGCCCAATCATCACGCCATCGTCGTGCTGCGACTGCTTGGACTTGCGCGGGAGGTGCTCCACTTTATAGCGCTCAGCAAGGTCGGCCACGGTCGGTGCCTCGCGCCGCTCGCGTCGCTGGTTAGCGGGGTCTTCACCGCGGTCAACCCGCTGCCGGACCGTCTTCGCCTCCGCGCGCGCGGCCACGACCGACCAGTCCGGCCAGGAGCCGATCCGATAGCGCCGCTCCGTGCCGTTGAGCCAATAGGAGAGCAGGAAGGTTCGCGCTCCCTCCGGGTGCACCTTGGTCGGCGCAAACAGCCGCAACGCGAAGCCGGTTATCTCAGTATCCCAGACCAGCGACGAGCCGTGTTTGGGCGGTTTGAGGGCCTTGATCAGGCTCTCGGTCAGCTTCTCGGCCATGGGCGGAACTTCTTCAGTCAGTGTTTCGTCAGTGTAATGAGATGTCACTGATTGCAGCGAATGGCAATAGTTTTCCGTGTACCACAGCGAAAAAAGGCAGGCATAACGGGCAATTTTGGAGGGCGGCGGGAATTTCTCGTCAGTGTCAGAGCGCTCGGGAAACGGTGCTCGACCGACTGCAAAACCGTGTACCCCGGTTCAATTCCGGGCGTGGCCTCCAAACAAACATGGCGCGCTATCCCTGCCAGCGAGTTTGAGCGCCAGACTAGGCATGCGCTGATCGACCTTGTCGGGTGTGAGCTTGCGCGCCGGCGCTT
>JBKOYU010000487.1:0-6354 GCA_046725575.1 Actinomycetota bacterium
CACTCGCACTGTCTCGTGGGCTCGGAGATGTGTATAAGAGACAGGTTCACCCATTGGGCGGAAACCGAGCCGGCACTGCTCGCAGCGGCAAAAGCGCTCAGCGACAACGCTTCCGCACACCCCGCCGTCGCCGATCCGCAGCGTCTTGAGGATTGGCTGACACCGCTGCGCTACCCGAACAAGGTCATCTGCGCCGGGGCGAACTACTACGACCACGTGACGAAGGACGGCGGTCACAGCGACTACAACAAGGAAGACAACATCCCGGTCTTCTTCCTCAAACCGCCCACCACGACCCTTGTCGGGCAAGGCAAATCCGTCCGTTACCCAGTGCAATCGGACAAGTTCGACTATGAGCTCGAGCTGGCCTTCGTGATCGGCAAGCGTGGCCGGCACATCGCGACCGAAGAGGCCCGCGACTATATCGCCGGCTACACCATTGGCCTCGACCTGTCCGCACGCGACTGGCAGCGCCATCCCAAACACCTGGCCAAGTTCGACTTGTTCGGCGGCAAAGCGTTCGACGACAGTTGCCCGCTGGGACCCGCGATCGTGCCCGCCCGGTTCGTGCACGACGGCAACCTGGACTTGAAGTTCCGTCTGAATGGCGAACTCAGGCAGGACGCCAGCACCAAGGACATGATTTGGCCTGTGCCCGAACTGGTTTCGCGGATCAGCGAGCACGTCACGCTCGAACCGGGTGACGTGGTGCTGACGGGCACCCCGGCGGGTGTCGGACTCAGTACGGGCATTTGGACGGAGGTCGGCGACCGCCTGCACGGCGAGATCACCGGACTCGGGTCACTGGAGGTCGAGATCGTCGCCGCCGAGGACTGACGTGAGCACGCGCAGGGCCTGCTCCCGGTGCTCGTTAAGCGCGACGACGACCTCGTCAACGTCCTTGCGGCGCACGGCACCGAGGATTTCGTCGTGGACCTCGACGGTCTTCCTGCGCTCCTCCGGCGAGTTGTAGTACATGGCCCGGTACCCCTCGGTGGAATCCCAGAGCAGCCGGATCAATCGCATCGTGTGGGTCTGGTCCTGCGATTCGAGCATGCCGAAGTGAAACCGCCGGTTGGCTTCCAATTCGGCGGCGACGTCGCCCCGTTCGGCCGCTGCGGCGCAGTCCCGGGCCGCCAGTTCGATCCGCTCGAGGGCGTCGTCGTCGAGGGTGGGCAGGGCGTGGCGCACCGCACGTTCCTCCAGCAGCGCGCGCAGCGCATAGATCTCCTGGAGGTCCTCGACGTGCAGTTCGGTGATGAAGTACCCGCGCCGGGGCCGGTAGACGACCTGGCCCTCCTGCTCCAGCGCGCGCAACGCCTCACGCACCGGGGCCAGGCTGACCCCGAGGCGCTCAGCGATCTCCTCCTGCCCGACCCGCTGTCCCGGCCGGTAGCGGCCCGCCACAATGGCCCGGCGCAGCGCGTCCAGCGCGTGCTGCGCGGTCGTTCCCGGTCCGCCTTGCGGTGTGGTCATCGCCGCGACCCTATCGGTAACCGCTCAGCGGAACGCGTCAATCCCCGTGAGCGTGGCGCCGACCACCAGCGCGTGCACATCGGCGGTGCCCTCGTAGGTGACGACGGACTCCAGGTTGGCCATATGCCGAATCACCGGGTACTCCAGCGTGATTCCATTCGCGCCGAGCACCTGCCGGGCCGTGCGCGCAACGTCGAGCGCCGCGTTGACATTGCCCAGCTTGCCCATGCTGACGTGCTCGGGACGCAACAATCCGGCGTCCTTCAGACGGCCGAGGTGCAGCGCCAGCAACGTCGCCCGATTGACCTCCAGAGCCATTGCCGCGAGCTTCTGCTGCTGGATCTGGAAGGACGCGATCGGCTTGCCGAACTGGACACGGGTGGTGCTGTATTCCACCGCGGCCTCGAGGCACGCCCGCGCCGCGCCCGCGGCTCCCCATACGATGCCGTAGCGCGCCTCGTTCAGGCACGACAGCGGACCACGCAACGACGTTGCTCCCGGCAACATGGCCGAGGCGGGCAAGCGGACCTCGTCGAGAATCAGCTCCGACGTGATCGACGCCCGCAGCGACAGCTTCTTGTGGATATCCGGCGTCGTGAAACCCCTTGTGCCGCTTGGCACCAGGAACCCGCGAATGCCTTCCTCCGTGCGTGCCCACACCACCGCGACGTCGGCCCAGGAACCGTTGGTGATCCACATCTTCTGCCCGCGCAGCACCCAGTCGGCGCCGTCGCGCCTGGCGTAGGTGCGCATCGAGCCCGGGTCCGACCCGGAATCCGGTTCGGTCAAGCCGAAGCAGCCGACCGCCTCACCGGCCGCCATCCGCGGCAGCCATTCCTGCTTCTGTTCCTCCGAACCCCACCGGTGGATCGCGAACATCGCCAGTGACCCCTGCACCGAGACCAGGCTCCGGATGCCGCTGTCGCCGGCCTCCAGCTCGAGGCACGCCAACCCGTAGGCGGTCGCACTCGTGCCGGCGCAGCCGTATCCCTCCAGATGCATCCCCAACACCCCGAGCTTGCCCAGCTCGCCGACCAACTCGCGGGGCAGCCGGCCCTCGTCGAACCAGTCACCGACGTTCGGCACCACGTGGCTACGCACGAAGGCGCGGACGGTGTCCCGGATGTCTCGCTCCTCGTCGGACAGCATGGTGTCGACGGACAGAAAGTCCCGCGGGAGCAATGCGGTGGTCATGACGTTCTCCTTGACCTCGGGATATCGGACGAGTAACTTGCGATTATCGTTTTTCGAAAATCGATGATTGGATCATGACACATGGTTGGAGCTCTTGACAACCTTCGCGTGCTGGACTTCTCCCGGATCCTCGCCGGCCCGCTCGCGACGATGCAGCTGGCCGATCTTGGCGCCGCCGTCACCAAGGTGGAACGCCCCGGCACCGGCGACGACACCCGCGCGTGGGGGCCGCCTTACGACGAGCGCGGCGACGCCACTTACTTTCAGGCCGTCAACCGCAACAAGGACGCGATCGTCCTGGATCTCACCGATCCGCGTGACCGCGCCGAGGCGCGGCGCCTCGCCATCACCGCCGATGTCGTGGTCGAGAACTTCCGGCCCGGTCTGATGGCCGGCTTCGGGCTCGACTACGACGAGCTCCGCGCGGACAACCCCGGCCTCATCTACTGCTCGATCACCGGCTTTGGCCGCGGACCCGGCGCAGAACTACCGGGCTACGACATGCTCATCCAGGCCGTCGGTGGGTTGATGAGCATCACTGGCGAGCCGGACGGCGAACCGCAGAAGGTGGGCGTCGCCATGGTCGACGTCCTGGCCGGGCTGTTCGCCACCGTCGGCATCCTGGCCGCGCTGCACCACCGGGCGTCGACCGGCGAGGGGCAGCGGGTGGACATCGACCTGCTGTCGTGCCTTCTCGCCGGCCTGGTCAACCAGGCCAGCGCCTACACGTCCGGCGGTGATGTGCCCACCCGGATGGGCAACCGGCACCCAAGTATCGCGCCCTACGAAGCACTCCCCTGCGCCGACGGGAGCCTGGTGCTCGCGGTCGGCAACGACCGCCAATTCACGGCGCTGTGCAACATGCTCGGCGCCCCGGAGATGGCCGCGGATGAACGGTTCACCACCAACCCGGCACGGGTGCGGCACCGCGAACAGCTGCGCGCCGCGCTGACGCCGTTGCTCGCCTGCCGGACAGCCGCGGACTGGGCTCAGATCCTTACCGGCGCACGGGTGCCGGCAGGAGTCGTCAACGACATCGCCGACGCCTTCGCCCTTGCGAAGACCCTCGGGCTCGATCCGATCGCCGACGTTCCGCGCGGCGACGGAAGCACGGTTCCCTTGTGCCGCAACCCGATCAACCTCTCGGCGACACCACCGTCGTACCGGTCAGCGCCCCCGCCATTGCGTGACAATGAGATCCGCAACGGCGCGCATACCGGCGGCATTGGGATGTAGCGGTGCGGGCCTGCCCGGTAGCGGCAACCCGAATTTCGATGTCCACGGGCGCTCCGACCAGGCATGGTGCTCGCGGCTCGCCTCCGCGGCGCGCACCCACTCGCAGCCCGTGTCGGCGGCCGCTTCACCGGTTTTGCGCTCCAGCGTGTCGGCGACTCGCCGGCCCAATGCGACGTCGACATCGGAGAGCGGAGATGCGGCCACGCCCGCCGGCGGCAGCCGCGGATCGGTGAGCACGTTGGCGGTGGTCGCGCCGGAATACGTCACGTCGACCAGGTCGAGGCCCAATCGTTCAGCGACCAGGTGCGCATAGTTGCGCGCCGACCGGCCCGCCCGCAACGGCGCACCATCGGCGGACGGCCGGATGCCCGGGCCCGCCGCCATCGAGCTGCCAAGCGCGACATACCGACTCACTCGGAAATAGGCCGAATGCCCAGGTCGCGGGTGTTCGGCAACGGGTGCATTCGGCCTCATTTTCATGTCCCCACACCGGGGCGCAGCCCCCTGAACGCTCATAGCGAAGGGCTGGAGGCCTGCGCCCAGAATCTCTTGGGAATCCGGCCGGCCTGGCGGGCCAGGTATCCGGCGGTGACGGCGGCGGCCATCGCCGCGGCCATGGTCGGCGGGTCGGCGGCGCGAGTGACGGCGCTCGCCAAAAGCACGGCGTCGCAACCCAATTCCATCGCCATCGTGGCGTCGCTGGCGGTGCCGATACCGGCGTCGAGGATCACCGGCACGCCCGCCCGCTCGACGATCATCTCGATGTTGTGTGGGTTGGCGATGCCCAGCCCGGTGCCGATCGGCGACCCCAGCGGCATCACCGCCGCGCAGCCGGTGTCCTGCAGCCGGCGCGCCAGCACCGGATCGTCGTTGGTGTACGGCAGCACGATGAAGCCCTCGTCGACCAATCGTTCTGCCGCCCTGACCAATTCGACCGCATCGGGCAGCAGCGTGCGCTCGTCGGCGATGACCTCGAGCTTGACCCAGTCGGTGCCCAGGGCCTCACGAGCCAGCTGCGCGGTCAGCACCGCCTCGGCGGCGCCGCGGCAGCCCGCGGTGTTGGGCAGCGGGGTGATGCCCAGCCGGTTCAGCAGGTCAAGCACGCCGGTGCCGCTTTCGGTGTCGACGCGGCGCATCGCGACGGTGGTCAGCTCGGTGCCCGACGCGATGAGGGCCTGCTCGAGCACGCTCAGATTCGCGGCCCCGCCGGTGCCCATGATCAGCCGCGAGCCGAACTCACGACCGGCAATCGTCAATTTGGATTCAGCCACCCTGCACCGCCGTTACCACTTCCACCCGCGCGCCGTCGGTCAGCGCGGTCTCCCATTCCGATCGGGGCAGCACCGACCAGTCGACCGCGACCGCGATGCCCTTCTGCGGAAAGCCGAGGCTTTCCAGCAACGCCGCGACGGTTGTCTGCTCGTCGACCTCGACTGCTTCGTCGTTGACGGTCACCTTCATCGGCTTGCTCCCATCGTGACGTTCAGTTCGGCCGCGATCCGCTCGGCGGTCCACGGCGCCAGCAGAAAGCCGTTGCGCCCGTGCCCCGCAGCGACCAGTGTGCGTTCGTCGAGCCGCTCGACGATGGGCAGCCCGTCCGGCGTCATCGGACGCAAACCGGCGGCGCATTCGGCGAGCTCGTACTCGCCCAGCGATGGCATCACCGCGCATGCATCGTCGAGCAGCTCACGCACCCCGGTGACAGCGGGCGCGGTGTCGCGGCCGTGTTCGTACTGGGTTGCGCCGACGACCACCCCGTCGGCGCGCGGCACCAAATACACCTGGCGGCCGTGTACGCGTGCGCGGATCACGCGCTGTGGCACCGGCATACAGCCACGCCGCCACCGCAGCCGCAGCACCTCGCCCTTCACGGGCCGGATCGGCAACCCGGGCCACAACGCGGGCGCGTCGATGCCGTTGGCGATGACGCGCATGTCGGCCTGCACCGCAGCCAGCTCTGAAACCGGCGGCGCCCACTGCACGCCGAGTCGTTCGCAGTGCGCCTCCAGTGCCTCGACGACGGCCCGATTGTCAACGGCGAGCTCGGTTTCGGCGACGAACCCGTGCCGAATGCCTTGCGCCAGAACCGGTTCGATGTCGCGCGCGGCCGACGTCAGCGTGACGGGATGACCCTGGGCGGCCAGCCACTCCCCGACCGTCTTCAGGTCGGCGGCATCGGCGCGGTCAACGGCGACCACCAGGGATTCGTGCGCGGTGACGACGTCGGCCGGCAAGCCGTCCAGAAAGCCGTCGTGCCATAGGGCAAGCGACGCGAGACCGAGCTGCAGCAGGCGCTCCTCGCCGGGCCAGCCCTCGCTGTGCGGGGCGAGCATGCCGCCGGCCACCCACGACGCGCCGCGTTCGCCGCTTCTGTGCACACGCACAGCCCAGCCGTCCAGCGCAGCGCGACGCGCGACGGACAACCCGATGACGCCGCCGCCGATGACG
>JBKOYU010000315.1:0-3194 GCA_046725575.1 Actinomycetota bacterium
CGTCTACGCCAAGCTATGAACGGCATGTTGCGGGTCGCCGTACCAAACAAGGGCACGCTGTCGGAACCGGCAGCCGAAATCCTGTCGGAAGCCGGCTACCGGCGACGAACCGATCCCAAAGACCTGACCCTCATCGACCCGATCAACAATGTCGAATTCTTTTTTCTGCGACCCAAGGACATTGCGATCTACGTCGGATCGGGACAGCTCGACTTCGGCATCACTGGTCGCGATCTGGCTCAGGAATCCGACGCACCGGTACGTGAGCGGCTCGCGCTCGGCTTCGGATCATCGTCCTTCCGGTATGCGGCGCCCGCGGGGCGGCCGTGGCGCGTCGAGGATCTTGCGGGCAAGCGGATCGCCACCGCGTTTCCCAACCTCGTACGAAAAGACTTGGCGGGACGCGGGATTGACGCCACCGTGATCCGGCTCGACGGTGCGGTGGAGATTTCGGTGCAGCTCGGTGTGGCTGACGCGATCGCCGACGTGGTGGGTTCTGGCCGCACGCTCTCATTGCATGACCTGGTGGCGTTCGGTGAACCACTTTGCGATTCAGAAGCGGTTCTCATCGAGAGTGAGAATCCCAGCGACGAAAACGCCGCCGGCCGTGAGCAGCTGGCCGGCCGGGTGCAGGGTGTGGTGTTCGGACAGCAGTATCTGATGCTGGACTATGACTGCCCGCGCAGCGTCCTCGACGCCGCCACCGCAGTCACCCCCGGACTCGAATCGCCCACGATCGCTCCGCTCGCGGATCCTGCGTGGGTAGCCGTGCGGGCACTGGTCCCACGCCGAGATGTCAACGCGATCATGGACGAACTCGCGTCGATCGGCGCCAAGGCGATCCTCGCTTCTGACATCCGGTTCTGCCGCTTCTGATTCAGCGGGATCATCCACGCGGTGCGTGTTAGCGTCCGGTTGTCCTTTTCAGCGGTCGGGAGGTTCGGATGACGCACGCACTGGTTCTGCTGCTCGCTCTGCTGATCGGTGTGATCGCCGGTCTGCGTGCGCTGACCGCGCCGGCGGTAGTGGCCTGGGGGGCGTTCCTCGGCTGGATCGACGTTGACGGCAAGTGGTCGGAGTGGGTCGCCCATCCCATCACCGTGGCTGTGCTGACCATCTTCTTGCTCGTCGAGTTGGTCACCGACCAGCTGCCCAAGACGCCGAGCCGCAAGACACCGCCGCAGTTCATCACGCGGCTGCTGATGGGTGCCTTCGCCGGAGCGGTCATCGGCAGCGCCTTCTTCCACACCTTCAGTGCGCTCGGCGCAGGCATTGTCGGCGCCGTGGTCGGCACACTCAGTGGAGCCGAGGCTCGCAGCCGCCTGGCAGCCGCCAGCGGGGGCAAGGACCGGCCGGTCGCCATCGGCGAAGACATCGTCGCCGTGGGCGGCGGATTCCTGGTCGCGTTCCTCGTCAGCCTCGTCTGAGTCGTTTCATGGCAGAGAAATTCGACGCAATCATCGTCGGTGCGGGTCAGGCCGGCCCGCCGCTGGCTGGCAGACTGACCGAAGCCGGACAGACCGTCGCGGTAATCGAACGCAAACTGGTCGGCGGTACCTGCGTCAACACCGGTTGCATCCCGACCAAGACACTCGTGGCCAGCGCGCACGCCGCGCACCTGGCCCGCCGTGGAGCCGAATACGGTGTAGGCACAGGTGAAATCACGGTCGACATGGCGAACGTGAAGGCACGCAAAGACAAAATCATGCTCGATGACCGGCGCGGCGTCGAGTCGTGGCTCGAGGGCATGAAGGGATGCACACTGATCCGCGGGCACGCCCGCTTCGAGGGCCCGCACACGATCAGCGTCGACGGACGGGTGTTGGAAGCCGACAGGATCTTCCTCAACGTCGGTGGGCGTGCAGTGGCGCCCGACATGCCGGGATTGACCGGCATCGAGTACATGACGAATGTCGGCATCCTCGAACTCGACACCGTCCCGGATCATCTGGTGATCATCGGTGGCAGTTACATCGCGCTGGAGTTCGCCCAGATGTACCGGCGGTTCGACGCTCGGGTCACGGTGATCGAGAAGGGACCGAGGCTGACGTCACGAGAAGACGAGGACGTCTCGGCGACCATCAAAGGTATCCTCGAAGCCGAAGGCATCGAAGTCGTGGTCGACGCCACAGCCATTCAATTCGCCAAGCGCGACAGCGGTTTTCAAGTCATACCCCGCGAAGGTGCCGAACCGATCATCGGAACGCACTTACTGATGGCCGTAGGCCGCCGGCCCAACACCGACGACCTCCGCCTGGACAAGGCCGGCGTGGAGATGGACGCCCGCGGCTACATCGTCGTCGACGACCAGCTGCGGACGAATGTCGAGCACATCTGGGCAATGGGCGACTGCAACGGCCGCGGCGCGTTCACGCACACCTCGTACAACGACTTCGAGATCGTTGCGGCCAACCTGTTCGACGACGACCCGCGGCGGGTCAGCGACCGTGTCACCACCTACGCGCTTTACATCGACCCGCCACTGGGCCGCGCCGGCCTGACCGTCGAACAGGTGCGCAAGTCTGGCCGAAAAGCGTTGGTGGGCAAGCGGCCCATGACGCGGGTCGGGCGCGCCGTCGAGAAAGGGGAGACCCAGGGCTTCATGAAGGTGGTCGTCGACGCCGAAACCGAGGAGATCCTCGGCGCGGCGATTCTTGGGGTCGGCGGTGACGAAGTCATCCACGCGATCCTCGACATCATGACGGCCAAGAAGCCCTATACCGCCATCTCGCGCACCATGCACATCCACCCGACGGTCAGCGAGCTGGTCCCGACGCTGCTGCAGGAGATGAAGCCGCTGGACTAGCCGACCGGCCGATGTTGAGTTGCCGGGTCACCATCGCCACGCGGTAGCCGAGGTGGCGGCACGTCTTCACATCGGACGGGTGCACCTGATCACGGTTGGCGTCCACGTCGGTCTGTGCACCGGCGCCCAACCAGAAACCGAGGCGGTTGAGGTCGTTCTCGCTGCCGCTCGCACTGTTCCAGCCGGCGCCCAAACCCAGGCTGACCCAATGCATATGGTGTTGCGCCGCGAAGATCGCCAGCGACACCAGGGTATTGACCTTGTCACCGCTCTTGGCCCCCGAGTTGGTGAACCCCGCGGCGACCTTGTCGCGCCACGTTCCGTTAAGGCAGCGGCGGCCCGTCTGTTCGGCGAACGTCTGAAAGCCGGCCGACACGTTGCCCATATA
>JBKOYU010000279.1:0-12452 GCA_046725575.1 Actinomycetota bacterium
GCTATTGGCACCAGCCCGTCGAGACCGCCGAAATCTTCGGTGCCTACCTGGCGACGGGCGAGGGGCCGTATCTGCGCACCGGTGATCTAGGTTTCCTAGACGACGGTGAACTCTTCGTCATCGGCCGGCTCAAGGACGTAATCGTCATCCGCGGCGTCTACTATTACCCGCACGACATCGAGCACACCGTCGAACGCTGCCATCCGGCGCTGCAGCCGGATGCCGGCGCGGTCGTCGGCGTCGAAAGGGCCGGACGGGTTGATCTCGTTGCAGTGCAGGAAATCCGGCGCGACTGTGCGCAAGCTTTCGCAGGCGACGAGGTGGTCGATGCGATCCGCCGCGCGGTGGCCCGCGAACACCAACTGGTATTACAGCGCGTGGTCCTGCTGCGCCCCGGGCGCCTGCCAAAGACATCGAGCGGCAAGGTACAGCGGGCCAAGTGCAAAGACGAGCTCGCCGGAGCGGGGCTGGCCATCCTCCACGAATGGCAGATGTCCGGCGCGGAAACCGCGCCGATCGACTTCGATATTCAGTCGCTCAGCCAGTCGGGAGTGTTGGAGCGGCGGCTGGTGGACTGGTTGCAGCGGGAGTTATCGATCTCCGACCTCACCTGGCAAACACCGCTCACCGAGCTGGGCATCGACTCGCTCAAGGGGGTGGAACTGGTGAATGTTCTGTCCGCGGCGTTTGACTGCACCTTTCCCCCCACGTCGATGCTCGATCATCCGAGCGTCGCGTCACTGGCCGGTCTGATTCGCAGCACAAAGCTGGGTATCGATACGGGCAGGCGGGGGCGTTCGAACGGTGACGCGTATACCGCGGAACAGATCGACGCATTGGATGAAAGCGAGATCGTGGAACTACTTCAACGGCGCATCGACGACGTGCTGGATGGCGGTCGGTAATGACCGAGCGACAGGGCTTTGCGGTGGTGGGTTACGCGGTTCGTTTCCCCGGTGCCGCCGATGCGGATGAGTTTTGGAATGTGCTGGCGGACGGCCGGGACGCGGTGTCTGAGGTGCCCGCGGACCGGTGGGATGTCGACGAGTTTTTCGACCCCGATCCCGATGCACCAGGCAAGATGGTCGCCCGCCGGGCAGGATTCCTTGACGACTTCACGGGTTTCGACGCGTCGTTCTTCGGGGTATCAGCGCGTGAAGCCATGTTCATGGATCCCCAGCATCGCCTGATGCTGGAGACTGCCTGGACCGCTGTGGAGCATGCGGGGATCGCACCGGCGGCGCTCGCGGGTACACAAACCGGCGTCTTCATGGGACTGTCGACACACGAATTCCTGGGCATGCTCATCGCGCATACCAGCCTCGAGGACATCGACATCTATTCCGGCACAGGGACTTCCCCCGCGGCGGCGGCGGGCCGGATCAGTTTTCGGATGGGCCTGCAGGGACCGGCCGTGGCCGTGGACACCGCGTGCAGCTCGTCGCTGGTGGCGGTGCACCAGGCCTGCCAGGCGCTCGACGCCGGTGATTGCGACGTGGCGCTGGTCGGCGGAGTGAACCTCATCCTGACCCCGGTCCCAATGATCAACTTCTCGCGAGCGCGAATGCTGGCTCCCGACGGGCGATGCAAGACGTTCGACGCGGCCGCGGACGGCTATGTGCGCGGCGAAGGATGCGGAGTTGTCGTGCTCAAGCGCATCGACGACGCAATCAGCGGCGGTCATCGAATCCGGGCGGTGATCCGCGGCAGCGCCGTGAATCAGGACGGTGCGTCCGGCGGTCTGACCGTGCCGAACGGAGGAGCGCAGCAGCGAGTCATCGCCGAGGCGTTGCGCCGCGCCGGTGTCGACGGTGGGCAGGTCGACTATCTTGAGGCGCACGGGACAGGGACCTCGCTGGGCGACCCGATCGAAGTGCAGGCTGCCGGTGCCGTTTTCGGCGAGGGCCGGGACCCGGGTCGCCCCCTGCTGATCGGCTCGGTGAAGACGAATATCGGCCATCTTGAAGCAGCTTCCGGCATCGCGGGTCTGATCAAGGTCGTGCTTTCACTCGAAAACGAGGTGCTGCCAAAGCATCTGCATTTCCGGCAACCATCGCCGCACATTCCGTGGGATCGGCTGCCGGTGCAAGTGGTAGACGAGGCGACCCCGTGGCAGCGCAACGGCAAACCGCGCGTGGCCGGGGTGAGTTCGTTCGGATTCTCCGGAACGAACGCGCATGTGGTTCTCGAAGAGGCTCCCGTCGTCGCGACAGCCGCCGATGCGCCGGCCGAGCCCGCGCGCGGCAGGTATGAGGTGCTGCCGCTGTCTGCACGTACACCGGAAGCCGTGGTGCAGTTGGCTTCTCGCTATCTCGACTGGCTGGACTCGAACTTAGAAGCGCCGCTTGCGGATATCTGCGGCACGGCCGGGGCTGGGCGTTCGCACTTCGAACACCGGGCAGCATTGGTGGCGGATTCGCGCACACGCGCCCGGCGATTGGTGAGGGCGATAGTCGAGGAGCGACCCGCACCGGGTCTGGTGCGGGGAGTCTCCAGTGACCGGCCAAAGACGGCGTGGCTGTTTCCGGGACAAGGCAGCCAGTTCCCGGGTATGGCACGTGAATTGTTTGATAACGAACCGGTCTTCGCAGAAACCCTGACACGGTGCGCTGAGGTGCTCGACGGTGTGCTGCCGCGACCGCTGTTAGAGGTGCTTTTCGATACTGGACCGGATGCCGAACGGAACCTGCGCGACACCACCTTTGCCCAACCCGCGTTGTTTGCGGTGGAGATGGGGCTCGCACGGTTGTGGCAGTCGTGGGGCGTCGAGCCGGACGTGGTCTTGGGCCACAGCGTGGGCCAATACGCGGCGGCCTGTGTCGCCGGAAGCTTCGGCCTCGACGAGGGCGCCCTGCTGATTGCCGAGCGCGGACGCCTCTTCGGTCGTTTGCCTTCGGGTGGCCGCATGCTCGCTGCCTTCGCCGATGGCGGCCAGGTCGCAGACTGCGCTGCCGAGTTTCCGCGACTGTCAGTCGCCGCCTACAACGGCGCCAATACAGTTCTGTCGGGGCCAGTGAATGAGCTGGAACAAGCGCACGCCAAGCTGTCCGGAGCAGGACTCCGCTGCGAGTGGCTGGATACCAGCCACGCATTCCATTCCACGCTCCTGGACCCCGCACTGGACGAATTCGAGTCATACGCGGGCAGATTCGAGTACTCAGCGCCGCAGGTGACGCTCGTGTGCAATCGGACCGGCAAGCCGATGACGCGGCAAACCCGCATTGATGCGCAATATTGGCGAAGGCATGCCCGGGAACCTGTCCAATTCGCCGACAGCGTGCGCACTCTCGCCGACCTGGGTTGCGCAGTGCTTATGGAGCTTGGCCCGCAACCGATCCTGAGCGCGGCGGCGATGCGAACCTGGCCCGAGGCTTTCCCCACGCCGCATGCCATCGCCTCGCTGCGCCGCGACACCGATGCACTCCGCTGCTTCACCGAGGCGCTGGCCACCGCCTACACCGCCGGGCACCGGCTCGACTTCGCCGGTCGACGTCCCCGACCGCACCGGTCGCTTGATCTGCCCACCTACCCGTTCCAGCGTCGCGCCTACTGGTTCCCGACCACGAGGATGCACGCGCCGTCGGGTCCGACCCCGGTCATCGAATCCACACCGGCCGAGCTGCCGACGGGTGACTGGCTCGACGGCGTTCGGCCCGAACAGCGGTTGGATCGCATCATCGAACTGATCCGTGCCGAGCTCGGCGACGCCTTGCGAATGTCCGCCGCGGATATCGAGCCCACAGCGGAATTCGTTCGGTTGGGAATGGATTCGCTGATCGCCATGGAACTGCGCAGCCGACTGCAGGCGGCGTTGGGTACCGCGGTTCCCGCGTCGTTGTTCTTCGATCACCCGACCGTGTCCACACTGGCGGAAGGGCTGCACGAGCTGTGGTTGGACACCTCCTCCGATCCGGTGAAGCGGCAGTCGCCCATTCCGCGGATGGCGCGCGACAGCGAACTGCCGCTGTCGCATGCCCAGGAGCAGCTGTGGTTCCTCAACCAGCTTCTGCCGTCGTCGAGCGCGTACAACGTGGCGATCAGGGTGGATATCCGCGGCGCACTCGACCGCGAGGTGCTGCAGCGCAGTCTTGAAGCCGTCATGGCCCGGCACGAGGTGCTGCGCACGACATTTCGCAGCGGGCAAGGCGTTCCACATGCGGTGCTCACGGCTTCCGAGCCGGTCAAGCTGCCGTTCGACGAACTCGGCAGCGAGGCGGATGTGGCCGCGGCCGCACTGCGGGAGGCCAACGTCCCCTTCGACATCGAGGTCGGCCCGTTACTGCGAGCGCGATTGTTCGGCCTCGGCGACGAGCGGCACGTACTAGTGCTGACGATGCATCACATTGTCACGGACGGCTGGTCGTTCCGCGTGCTCCTGCGTGATCTCGGCCGGATTTATCAGGCGCTCGAGTCTGGTGAACCGGTAACGCTCGACGAGTTGCCCATCCAGTACCCGGATTACGCGCAATGGCAGCGAGAACAGTTGAGCGGAACCGATTTCGACGCCCATATCGAGTACTGGAAGCGTGACCTGGCGGGTGCGCCGCCTCTGGAGCTCGACACCGATCGACCACGGCCGAAGACCCCCACCTTCCGCGGCGCGCGGATGCGGTTTGACCTGGGGCGGGAACGTGCCACCGCACTGCGCGACCTGTGCCGTGCCGGGAACGTCACGGTGTCGGTGCCCTTGCTTGCCGCATTCGCCACTGTGCTGCATCGCTATTCGGGGCAGGACGATCTTGTGCTCGGAACCCTGACCGCCAACCGCGGCAGGGTGGAAACCGAAGACCTGATCGGGCTCTTCGTCAACGCGCTGCCGGTGCGGATCCGGCTGGACGGTGAACCCGATGTCGCCGAGTTGCTCGATCGGATTCGCCAGCATATGGGAGAAGTGTTGGCGCATCAGGATGTACCGTTCGATCTGATCGTCAACGCGACTGCTCCTGACCGCGACGCCAACCGTAATCCACTCTTCAATGTGCAGCTCGTCGTGCAGCCAGGTGCCGGCGCCGCCGAATTGAGTAGCCTCGGCCTCGACGTCGCAGAGATCGACACCCAAACGGCCAAGCGCGATCTCACGCTCACCTTCTTCGACGACGATCTGCTGACCGGGCATGTGGAATATGCGACCGAGCTGTTCGATGAGGTCCGCATCGAACGGCTGATCGCCCACTTCCAGCTGATCGTGGACGCCATGGTGGCCGATCGCGGGCAGCGGCTTTCCGAGCTGCCGCTGTTGACCGAATCCGAGCGGGCGCACTACTCCGTCACCCGGTCACCTCGCACGACTGAGGCCCGGTCGATCCCGGAGCTGTTCGAGATGACAGTCGATCGTATGCCGGACGAGGTGGCGGTTACCGCGGACGCCGGCTCGCTTACATATCGGCAACTCGATGACGCCGCCAACAGGCTGGCGCGACGGCTGCGGAGCCTCGGAGTCCAGGCCGGCGACGCCGTCGGCTTGTCCGTTGGGCGGACCTCAGCGATGCCGATCGGCATGCTCGGAATCCTCAAGGCGGGCTGCGTATACGTGCCGATCGACCGTTCCTATCCGAAGGACCGTATCGAGTACATGCTCGGCGAGGCCGGGGTGGCGCTGGTGCTGGACGACGACGAGGTCGACGGCCCCGGCGCTTGGCAGCAGTCCGCGGACAGGCTTGAAACCGCCCTCGCCCCAGACGATGTCGCGTACATCATGTACACCTCCGGCTCGACCGGCCGGCCGAAGGGGGTAGCGGTAAGCCACCGCACCGTCGTCGAGTACGCCGAAACCCTCGGTCGCGAGGTCGGCATCGCCGCCGATGACGTCTACCTGGAGACCGCGTCGGTCTCGTTCTCGTCGTCGATTCGGCAGCTGTTGGTGCCTTTCGCAGTCGGAGCCCGGGTGGTGATCGCCACGACCCGGGAGCGTCGCGACCCGGCCGCTCTTCTGCGCCGAATCAACGAGTCGGCGGTGACCGTGGCCGATCTCGTTCCCACGCTGGTGCGCGGCATCGTCGACGTGCTGGCCGCCGCACCGCCGCACGAGGAAGCTGCACTGCGCCCGAATCGACTGCGGTTGTTGCTCACCGCGAGTGAACCACTGCGGGCTGGTGTCGTGCGAGCCTGGCGTGACCGGATAGGCGGCGGCACAACGTGGATCAACATGTACGGGCAGACCGAGACCGTCGGAATTGTCAGCCTGCACCGAGTCGGCGAACCGGACGGGTCGGATCAGGGCATCGTGCCGATCGGGCGGCCGCGCGGCAACGTTGCCATGTACGTACTCGACCGGCAGATGCGCCCGGTTCCGCCCGGTGTCACCGGTGAATTGTTCATCGCCGGCGCTTTGGCGCGCGAATACGTGGGCGACCCCGCGCTCACCGCGCAGAAGTTCGTGCCCGCACCGTGGGATCAGGCCGAGCGGTTGTACGCGAGCGGCGACCTGGTGCGGCTCGACTGGGACGGCACGATCGTCTTCCGCAGCCGCGCCGATCGGCAGCTGAAGATCCGTGGTGCCCGGGTCGAGCCGGCCGAGATCGACCGTGTGCTGCTCGAACATCCCGGGGTCCGTGAGGCCGTCACCGTCGTCCGGGAGACAAGCGGCGACGATGAGGGCCTGCTTGTCGCCTACTTCGCCACCGAGGATGCGCCCGTTTCGGTTAGCGAGTTGCGGGCACACGCGCGCCGGCAGCTGCCCGACCACATGGTCCCGTCGGCATTCGTGGCACTGGAGCGGCTACCGCAGACACCCAACGGCAAGATCGACCGCGCGGCGCTGCCGAAGGTCGAGATCACGCGGGACCGGGATGTCGAATACATCCCGCCGCGCGGCGAGGTCGAAGAGTCCCTAGCGGCGATCTGGCGCGACACCTTGCAGGTTGACCAGATCGGAGCCGGGCACAACTTCTTCGAGCTCGGCGGGCATTCGCTGCTCGCGGCGCAGGTGCGGTCGAGGATTCATCAGCTGCTCGGGGTTGAGCTCCCGCTCGAGGCGCTCTTCGAAGACCAGACACTCTCCGATCTGGCCCGCCGGATCGAGAACGAAACCGGCGTCGACGCGACGGAGGCTTCGCTACTGCGGCCAGCACCGCGTGCTGGGCTGATACCCATTTCATACGCCCAGGAACTGATGTGGCAAGCCGAATGTGACGATCCCGGATCCCCCGCTCACTGGATCGACGTGTCAATTCGCATCACGGGACCGCTCGATCCGCCCGTTCTCATCCGGGGCGTGCAGGACGCTGTCCGGCGACACAAACTGCTGCGCACAGTCTTCCGGCCCACCGCAACCTCGGTTTCGCAGGTGATTCTCGACTCGTATACACCTGACGTGCCGGTTTTCGAGTCGCCGGTGGATGCGGATGACACTGTGCAACATGATGTTTCGCTATCGGAGTGGCGAGATCTCGACACTCGCCCGCCCTTCCGGGCCGAGCTGGTGCGGGTCGCCGACGACCACCACATTCTGCGCCTGCGCGTGCATCGCATCCTCGCCGACGGATACTCGATGCGGCTGTTGTTGAGCGAGATCGGTGGACTGGTCGCAAATTCAGCGGGGATCGTCGATTTTCCGCTGCTTGACAGCGAGCTGCAGTATGGCGACTACGCGGTGTGGGAAAGGTCGAGGCTGACCGGCGAGGCGCTCGCGCGGCGCGTCGAGTACTTCAAGCGGGAGTTCGCACACCCGGATCTCCCACCCCCGTTGCCCACCGACCACCCGCGGTCCAATCGCCCGAGCCGGAGTGGGCGTCAGTTCGCGTTCGAGTTCCCTTCGGCGGTCGCGGATGCTGCACGTGCGTTGGCTGTTCGTGAGCAAGCGTCGCTGTATTCGGTGCTGCTCGCCGGATTCTCGGCGGCGCTCGGCAATTACGCGGACCGGCGCGCTGTGGTGATCGGTTCTCCGACAACCAGGCGCAAGGACACCGCCACCCAACTGATGCTCGGCCCGTTCATGAACACCGTGCCGCTGCGCATCGATCTCGGAACTGGGGGTGACCTACCCCTACTCGTCCGCCACGTGAAGGACAAGGTGCTGGGGGCGCTGTCGAACCAGGACGCGCCGTGGCAGTACGTGCGCGCAGCGCTGTCGGCGCGGCATGGGACGTCCGCGCTCGGCATCGGCGAGACCGTGTTCCTGATGGATGAACCGGCACCGGGGGAGTTTGCCGCCGGCGGATTCACCCTGACCCGTGTTCCGCCCGAACGGATCATCGCCCGCCGGGAGCTGACGGCCGCGATGAGCACCACAAATGGACAGATCACCGGGATGGTGACCTACAACGAGGCGCTATACGACCACCAAACGATCGAAGGCATCGTGACGAATTTCATTGCGGTGCTGAGGAGGAGCAAATGAGCAGTCTCAAGGATGCGGACTTCGAGCACACGGGTCCCGGCCGACCCGCGGGGTATCTGTTGCGCCAGCGTTGGCAACCGGTCTATGCCGCGGAGGACCTGGAAGCCGGCCGCGCGGTACCGCTGAAGATCCTGCATGAAGAGTTGACCCTGTATCGGGGCGAGGACGGCACCCCGCACATCATCGCGGGCCGCTGCGCGCATCGCGGTGTGCTGCTCTCGGTCGGCATCGTTGAGGGAAACTGCGTGCGGTGCCGGTATCACGGCTGGCAGTACGACGAGACCGGGCAGTGCGTCGACCAGCCTGCCGAACCGAAAAGCTTCGCGGAGAAGGTGCGGATCGCGAGCTACCCGGTCGAGGAGTACCTGGGGTTCATCTGGGTGTACCTCGGTGAGGCGCCGGTCCCCGAACTGCCGCGCTGGCCGGAACTCGAGCAGTACGGTCGTTTCCACATCATCGAGCTGCGCAAGTGGAACTACTTCCACGACCTGGAGAACACCGTCGACGATGTGCACCAGTATTGGGTGCACAAGACCGGCGTCTATCAGGACGACGGCAACTCCGGCGAAATCCCCGAAATGGCAGCCGAACTACGAGATTTCGGGCTCACGCAGACCAGTCGATTCAGCAATGGGTTTGTGCGGCGGTTGGCGCTTTTGATGCCGAACACCCTCTACTTCAACTCGGGCGCCGGAGCGCTGCGCGGTTTCAAGAGCTTCTTGTGGAACGTGCCGGTGGATGACGAGAGCCACATGATGTTCTTCCTGTTCATCGCCGCGCATCTGCCGCCCGAGGTCGGCGCCCGGGTGGCAGCAGGCGTGCGGGAAGGCCGCAAGTACCTGTCACAACTGCGGCCGGTCGAAGACATCGTCCAGGCTGTGCTCAGTGGCCGGGAGCGTTGGGAGGACATCGAAGAACGACCCGATCAGGTGCTGATCGAGGACGGCATCGTGCTGCTCGGTCAGGGCGTACTGCCCGATCGGTCGCTGAACCGGCTTGGCAGTTCCGACGCCGCGATCATCCTGCTGCGCAAGCTTTATGCACGCGAACTCGTGGCGATCGAGGCCGGTCGCCCACTCACCAAATTCCCAACACCCGATGCCGAAGCGTTGGCCCGGCTCGACAGTTCAACACCCTGAGGAAGGCATATCCCATGACGACGGTAAAAGACCTGATGACGCGGGCTTCGACGATGATCGAAGATAATCCCGAACGGGCCCGCGAGTTCGGCGGCGTCTACAAGTTCCAGTTGGACGGCGAGGACGCACGAACTTTCGTCGTCGACCTTACCGACAACCCGCAGGTGATCGACGGCGACGGTGCCGCACAGTGCACAATCCGCATGGCGGCAAGGGATTTCATCGATCTGGTCGAGGGGCGAAAAGACCGGCGTGCTCTCTTCTTCATGGGAAAGCTGAGCGTCGAGGGTGATTGGGGTCTCGCCATGAAACTCAAAAGCCTCGACGAGATGATGGGTGCCCGGAAATGACCGACATTCAGAAGCGGGCCCTGCAGGCAATCGAGACGCTGCGGGCGCGGGTGCGCGAACTGGAAGGCGCGGGTAACGGTTTTGCGATAGTCGGCTATGCCGTGCGATTCCCGGGCGCCGCCGACGCCGACGAGTTCTGGGACGTATTGCAGCACGGGCAGGACGCCATATCCGAGGTGCCCAACGACCGGTGGAATGTCGAGGAGTTCTTCGACGCCGACCCGGAGGCGGCCGGCAAGATAGTGACCCGCCGGGCCGGGTTCATCCCCGACGTCGCGGGGTTCGATGCCCCTTTCTTCGGAGTGTCAACGCGTGAAGCCATGTTCATGGACCCGCAGCACCGGTTGCTCCTTGAGACGGCGTGGCGTGCCGTGGAGCATTCCGGGAGAGCACCATCGGCCCTCGCTGCGACCAAGACCGGTGTCTTCATGGGTCTGTCCACACATGACTACCTGGGCATGATCAGCGACAATCTGACGCACGACGAAATCGAGGCATACCTCGGAACTGGTACATCGCCCGCCGCGGGTGTCGGCCGGATCAGTTATCGGCTCGGGCTTCAGGGCCCAGCGGTAGCGGTGGACACCGCATGCAGCTCGTCGTTGGTGGCAGTGCACCAGGCGTGCCAGGCGCTGCGGTTGGGCGAGTGCGATGTCGCGCTGGCCGGTGGCGTCAACGTCCTGCTCAGTCCGGCGACGATGATCAACTTCTCCCGAGCGCGGATGCTGGCGCCCGACGGCCGGTGCAAGACGTTCGACGCGTCCGCGGACGGCTATGTCCGCGGCGAGGGTTGCGGTGTCGTCGTCGTGAAGCGACTCGACGACGCGATCCGCGACGGCGACCGGATCCGGGCCGTGATCCGCGGCAGCGCCGTGAATCAGGACGGCGCCTCCGGCGGGTTGACCGTGCCGAATGGTTCTGCGCAGCAGCGCGTTATCGCTGACGCGCTAGAACGTGCCGGTGTCGCTGCCGGTGACGTGGACTACCTGGAGGCGCACGGCACGGGGACCTCGCTGGGCGACCCGATCGAAGTCCAGGCCGCCGGTGCGGTCTACGGTGCCGAGCGGGATCCGAACCAACCGTTGCTGATCGGGTCGGTGAAGACCAACATCGGCCACCTGGAAGCGGCTTCGGGCATAGCGGGCCTGATCAAGGTCATCCTGTCGCTCGAGCACGGGATGTTGCCCAAACACTTGCATTTTCGCAATCCGTCCCCACACATCCCCTGGGAACGGTTGCCGCTGCGTGTTGTTGACGACACCATCCCGTGGGAACGCAACGGTCACCCCCGGATCGCCGGGATCAGCTCGTTTGGATTTTCCGGGACGAACGCACATGTGCTCGTTCAGGAAGCACCGGTCGACGGGGGCGATGGAGAACGGGCGCCAGAGCCTGCCGAGGAGCCGGATGCCGGACGCGTCCGCGTGCTACCGCTTTCGGCGCGCACCCCGGACGCGTTGGTGGAGGTAGCGAACCGATACCGCAACTGGCTGGCTGCGAATTCGGACGTCTCGTTGCCGGATCTGTGCTTCACCGCCGGGGTGGGACGGTCCCATCTCCAGCATCGCGCCGGGTTGGTGGTCGGCTCGCTTTCGAGCGCCAATGAGCTGCTTGGCGCGCTCGCCGACGATCGCCCGGCACCGGGGTTGGTGCGCGGAGTGTGCGGTGACCCGCCGAAGACGGCGTGGCTGTTCACGGGTCAAGGCAGCCAGTTCGCCGGCATGGCCTCAGAACTGTTCGAGAGTGAGCCCGTGTTCCGGGAGACGGTCACCCGGTGCGCGAAGGCGGTGGCGGAAGTGCTCGAACGACCACTGCTGGACGTGATATTCGATGCGGACTGCGAGGACATGCTGCGGCATACCTCCTACGCCCAGCCCGCCTTGTTCGCGGTGGAGATCGGCCTGGCGCGGCTGTGGCAGTCGTGGGGAGTCGAACCGGATGTGGTGCTGGGCCACAGTGTCGGCCAGTACGCGGCGGCCTGCGTCGCGGGAGTGCTCAGTCTCGAGGACGGTGCGTTGTTGCTCGCCGAACGCGGCCGCCTTTTCGGCAGCTTGCCCGCCGGCGGCCGGATGGTCGCGGTGTTCGCTCCCGCCGACCGAGTCGAGGGCTGCACCGATGCATTCCCGCGGTTGTCGGTGGCCGCCTACAACGGCGCCAACACCGTATTGTCCGGCCCGGCGGAGGATCTGGAGCAGGCGGTGGCCGGGCTGACCGCCGACAGGGTCAGGTGTGAATGGCTCGACACCAGTCACGCGTTTCATTCCGCGCTTCTAGATCCGGTGCTCGACGAGTTCGAGTCGTACGCGAATCGGTTCGAGTTCGGTTCGCCGGAGCGGACATTGGTGTGCAACCGTAGTGGAGCGGCTCTGAGCCGGCACATGAAATTAGATGGCCACTATTGGCGGCGCCATGCGCGTCAGCCGGTCCAGTTCGCCGACAGTGTGCGTACCCTGGCCGATCTCGGCTGCACGTTGCTGATGGAAGTCGGCCCGCAACCCGTGCTGACCGCCGCCGCGTTGCGGGCGTGGCCGGACACGGCCACCGCACCGCGGGTGATTGCATCACTGCGTCGAAGCGGTGGCGACCAGCGTCAGATCACCGAAGCGCTCTCTCAGGCCTACGTTG
>JBKOYU010000595.1:0-4278 GCA_046725575.1 Actinomycetota bacterium
GAGTGGGCCCTTGGCGTATTCGGCGCGCAGCGATTCTCCCAGCGACGACACCCCCGCCTTGCTGGCGGCATAGGCGGCCCGCACCCCGGGCACACCCTTGTTGGCGAGCACCGACGAAATCAGCACCAGATGCCCGCCGCCAACCGCCTTGAACATCTCGATCGCGGTCTCGATTTGCACAAGCGCAGCAACGAGATTGGTCTCGATGGTGGCCTTGTTGGCCCGCAGCTTGCCCGACCCCAGCGGCGCACCCTTGCCGATTCCGGCGTTGACGATGATCCGGTCGATGCCGCCGAGCTCGTCGGAGAGCTTTGCGAACACCTTCGGCACCTGCTCGTGGTCGTTGACGTCCAGCGCGGCGACCGCGACGGTGATGCCCGGATGACGCTCCAGCAGTTCGGCCTTTAGCTCGTCGAGACGGTCGATACGGCGGGCGCAGAGCGCCAGGTCACGGCCCTTCGCCGCGAATGCGCGGGCCATCCCCGCTCCCAGGCCCGACGATGCACCGGTGATCAGGATCTTCTGCCGAGTCATCGGCACAGATTAATCCCCCCGGTCGCTGCGCTCCTGCCCCGCCGGACCTATTTGAGCAGGCGCGACAGCCGCCGGTCGGCCAACACCTTACCCCCGGTCTGACAGGTCGGGCAGTACTGGAACGACTTGTCCGCGAACGACACCTCACGCACGGTGTCGCCGCATACCGGGCACGGCAGACCGGTGCGCGCGTGCACCCGCAGCCCCGATCGCTTCTCCCCCTTCAGGGTCGCCGCCTGTTGGCCGACGGAGCGTTCGACGGCGTCGGTCAGCACGGAGATCATCGCGTCGTGCAGCGCCGTCAACTGCGCGTCGGTCAGCTTGCCCGCGGTGGCGAACGGCGACAGCTTCGCGACATGCAGGATCTCGTCGCTGTAGGCGTTGCCGATGCCCGCGATCACCTTCTGGTCGGTGATGACGGTCTTGATCCGGCCGCTGTTGCCCGCCAACGCGCCCGCCAGATCGTCTGGGCTCAAAGACAGCGCGTCCGGACCCAGCGCCGCGATGCCCGGCACTTTGGCCGGATCGTCGACGAGCCACACCGCCAACCGTTTCTGTGTGCCGGCCTCGGTCAGGTCGAAACCCGGTGCCGAACCAGGCTTGCTCGGATCATTCAAGTGGACGCGCAACGCGATCGGACCCTTGCCGGGCTTCAGCGGCGCCGCAGCCAGCTTGTCCGACCACCGCAGCCAGCCTGCCCGCGACAGGTGTGTGATGAGGTGCAGGTCGCCCGCCTGCGTCCCGAGGTACTTGCCCCACCGGTTGGCGCCGGTGACGGTCTGACCGTTCAGCACGTTGAGCGGCGGATCGAACGTCTTGAGCACCGACAGCGCCGACACGTCGATGCGGCCTATCGCCAGGCCGACGGCGTGGCGACGCAGATGATCGGCGAGCGCTTCGATCTCGGGCAGTTCGGGCACTCGTCCAGTCTGCCGATCGCCACTGTTGACGTCCATGCATCACGATTCCAGATCCTGCGCTGACAAACCCTGTGCAGGAGGGCAATCTCATCTTCACCGACCTGCCACGCCACCGGCAGCTTCGCAAGCTGATCAACTCGGGTTTCACTCGGCGGCAGGTCAGACTGCTCGAGCCAAAGGCCCGTGACTTCGCGCGACGGGTGCTCGACCAGGTTGATCCGTCGACCACACAGGAGTTCGCCGAGGACGTCGCCGCACCGCTGCCCACCTGGATGATCCTCATGTCTTGGCGCGCAACTGGCACGCCTGGAGGCAAAGGTGCTGTTTCAGGAGCTGCTGCACCGTTTCCAGGCATCGAGCTCGCCGGCGAGGTATCCCGGATGAAAGCCACCACGGTGCCGGGCGCTAAACGAATGCCCGTGCGGCTGCAGGCCGCTTAATCCCGTACGCGGCGTCCGGCGTCGCGGGTGATCAACGACAGCAGCCAGCTCACGATCGACAGCACGATCGCAGCCCAGATCGCGGTCCACCAGAAGTCGTCGATGAACAGGCCCCAGTGGGTGGTGTGCTCGGTGATCCACGACGTGATCCACAGCATCAACGCGTTGATCACGATGTGAATCAGACCCAGGGTCAGGATGTATAGCGGGATCGAAATGATCTGCACGATCGGCTTGATGATCGCGTTGACCAGACCGAAGATCACCGCGACGACGAAGATGATGCCGACCTTCGCCAACGTTGTGTCACCGCCGATGAAGCTGATGCCCGGAACGATGAGGGTGACCACCCATAACGCCACCCCGGTCAGCGCTGCGCGCAGGAGGAAGCCCATGCGGCTGATCTTGCCACGGCGGACGTTTAGTCGGCGGGTCGCAGCAGGTAGGTGTCCATGATCCAGCCATGCCGGGCGCGCGCCTCGGCCCTCAGCTCCGCGATTGTGGAGCCCACCTCCCCGACGGTGCCTGACGCGAGCAGCTCGTCCGCCGTGCCAAGATAAGCGCCCCACCAGATTCGGGTCTGCGGCGGGCAGGCCCGAAACGAACAGTCACCGTCGAGCATCACCACGGCGCTGCCGGACAGCCCGTTGTCGCGCAGCTGCCTGCCGGTCGTGACGAGCACCGGCTCGCCGACGTCGTTGAGCGGGATGCGGTGTCGCGCCGTGAGCGCCTGGATCGCCGTGATGCCGGGGATGACGTCGTAGTCGATGTCGACGCGGGCGGCGACGGTGTCGAGGATTCGCAGCGTGCTGTCGTAGAGCGTGGGGTCGCCCCACGCCAGGAAGGCGCCGACACCGCCGGGCTCCAGCTCGGATTCGATGGCCTCGGCCCACACGCGCGCCCGCGCCGCATGCCAGTCGGCGACGGCCTGCCGGTAGTCACCGTCCTTGGCGCGCGGCGGGTCGGGCAGTTCGACGAACCGGTAGCCGGGTTCGCGGATGAAGCGATCACAGATCTGCCGCCTCAGCGCCACCAGCTCGTCCTTGGTGTCGCCCTTGTCCATCGCGAAGAACACCTGGGTGTCGTTGAGTGCCGCCACCGCCTGAGCCGTCACGTATTCCGGATCGCCTGCACCGATGCCGATGACGTGGATCCGACGGGTCACGCGGCCGAGTATGCCATGACCTGGGGTTATCCAAAGTATGCGGTACCCGGGGTATTGACTATCCGTCGCGCCGCATTTACGTTTTGAACAACGTCAACGAAGGGACGTCAACGATGACTGCACCCACTCGTGAGGAATTCTCGGAGCGGCTGCTCAAGGGCTCGGTCAAGAAGTCCTATGCCCCGATCGTCGACATCGACTGGGACGCTCCGCTCGACCCGGACAGGTTCTTCCTGCCGCCGAAGACGGTCTCGCTGTACGGCACGTCGTTGTGGGACAACATGACCCGCGAGCAACAGATCGAGTTGTCGCGACAGGAGTTCGTCAACACCCTGTCGGCGGGCATCTGGTTCGAGAACATGCTCAACCAAGCATTGCTGCGCAAGATGATTCACCAGGATCCCACGGCACGCGCAACGCACTATGAACTGACCGAGCTCGGCGACGAGACCCGGCACATGGTCATGTTCGGCATGGCGATCGAGCGGGCCGGCGCAAAGCCGGTGCGGCCCAGGCTGTATCAGCGGATGATCATCAACGCCTTGCCGTTCGCGTTCAGGGGATCATTGCTGTGGGTGGCGGCATTGGTCGGCGAAGAGATTTTCGACTCGCTGCAGCGGCAGATGATGGATGACCCCGAACTGCAGCCAATGGTGCAGCGGCTCATGCGCATTCACGTGACCGAAGAAGCTCGCCACATCCAGTTCGCCCGCGACGGTCTGCGGAAGCGTTCTCCGAACATGCGCAGGATCCCCAAGATGTTCGTCGCCAACATCAACGGGGTGGGAGGATACTTCTTCCGTTATCTGTTCACCAATCCCGTGCCGTATCGCCGCACCGGGCTCGACGGCCGTGCGGCACGTCGTATCGCTCGCAACAGTCCGCACCGTCACGAAGTTCAGGTGATCGGTTTCGCCCCGCTGGCGGCGTTCCTCACCGAGGTCGGGCTGATGGGCCCGATCGCGCGTCGCATGTGGAGACGCAGCGGATTCCTGCCGCGATGAACGCAAACGTCTTCGACGCCATCGTGATCGGCGGCCGCGCCGTCGGTCTCACACTGAGCAAGGTGATGATTCTGCGCGCCGATGACGTCGTCGGCGCGGAGTTCGACGAGATCAGCCACACCTGGAGCGTGAGCACACGCGCGGGCGACAGGTACGACGCGAGCGTCGTGATCTCCTACGGCCAGGCGCCTTCACCCGCGGGCATGGTGCCATAC
>JBKOYU010000040.1:0-1952 GCA_046725575.1 Actinomycetota bacterium
TGCAGGAACAGCGGCGACTGGCATTCGGGCACCGCCTCCATCGCCGCCTCTTCAAGGTCGGCGGGTATCGGCGGCAGCTCGTTGGCGAACTCCAGCAGGAGCTGCAGTTTGTCCTGTCCCTGCACCTCCTGGAAGTCCGACACTACCTCGGCCAGGGCGGCCGGCATGCTCATGGCGCCTTGCCTGGCTCTTCCCCGACGGCCACGGGCACCCGCACCGCGTTGCCCCACTCGGTCCAGGAGCCGTCGTAATTACGCACGCCTTCGCGGCCCAGCAGATGCGTCAGCACGAACCAGGTGTGGCTGGACCGCTCGCCGATGCGGCAGTACACGACGGTCTTGTCGTCGGGAGCGAGGAAGCCGTACAGCTCGTCGAGTTCTTCGCGGCTGCGGAACTTCCCGTTGTCCTGGGCCGCCTTACCCCACGGGATGTGCCGTGCGGTGGGGATGTGCCCACCGCGCAGCGCGCCTTCCTCGGGATAGTCGGGCATGTGCGTGCGCTCGCCCGTGTACTCCTGCGGCGACCTCACATCGATCAACGGCTGCTTGCCGAGGATGCCAAGAACCTCGTCCTTGAACGCGCGGATCGGGGCGTCGTCGCGTTCGACGACGGGGTAACCGGAGGTCTCCTTGGACGGCACGTCCAGCGTGGTGTCGCGGCCGTCGGAGATCCACAGGTCGCGTCCGCCGTCGAGCAGCCGCACGTCGGGATGGCCGAACAAGGTGAACACCCACAGCGCGTAGGCCGCCCACCAATTGCTCTTGTCGCCGTAGATCACCACGGTGTCGTCGCGGGAGATGCCCTTGCGGTTCATCAGATCGGCGAACTGCTCGCCGTTGATGTAGTCGCGGACGTGGGGATCGTTGAGGTCCGTGTGCCAGTCGACCTTCACCGCGCCGGGAATGTGGCCGGTGTCGTAGAGCAGCACGTCCTCGTCGGACTCGACGATGGCAAGGCCGGGGCGGCCCAGGTTTCCCGATAGCCAGTCTGCGGTGACCAGGCGTTCGGGATGGGCATACGACTGCAGGGCGGGGCTGGGATCGGCAGGCAGCGACACACCACGAGCCTACCCAGCAACCGGATTGGCCGCCCAGAGGGCCGAAATCGACAGCCCAGCGCCCTCAAGCAGTCTGCGGGTCAGGGGTAGGCCGATGCCGATCACAGCCGACGGGTCGCCGTCCACGCGGTCGATGAACCAGCCACCCAGGCCATCGAGCGTGAAGCCGCCCGCAACCGCGGTCGGCTCGCCGCTCTCGACGTAGGCGTCGAGATCGGCCGGCGAGGGGACACCAAAATGAACCGTGGTACAGGTGTGATCGGCAGCGCGATAGGTAATCACCTTGTCTTGCAATCGAATTGCGCAATGGCCGGTATACAGGCAGCCCGACTTGCCGGCCATCTGCTGCCACTCGACGCGCGCCGCGTCGGCCGACGCCGGCTTGCCCAATAGCTCGCCGTCGCGGTACAGCATCGAATCACAGCCGATGACAACACAATCGGCAGCGACCGCGGGGTCCAGGGCGTGCGCGACGGCGTTGGCTTTGGCCGCGGCCAGAGCGGTGGTCACGTCGCCGGGCGTGGCCTCCGGATCCAGCCGCGCGATGACCGCGTCCTCGTCGACACCAGAGACGATGACGAGCGGATCAATTCCCGCCTGGCGCAACACCTTACGACGACCCGGCGAGGCCGACGCAAGCACCACGCGGGTCATTTCCGCATGTGCGTCCGCTCCAGCAGCGTCACCCGCTGCCAACTGAAAACGTTGTAGCGCAGCCGGTCCACCGGATGGCCCCACAGGTTCTGCTCCGCCTCGCGTGGTTCGGCCGGAGCGCCCGAAGCGCTGGCCAGCACGGCGATCACCGCGGCCAGCTCCTCCTCGGTCGGCTCACCCTTGACCACCTTGATGTGTGGATCGTGCGCGTGCGGATCGACGGTCTGCTCTTCTTGGCTCA
>JBKOYU010001108.1:0-4316 GCA_046725575.1 Actinomycetota bacterium
TTCATCGCGAGCACCCGGTCCGCCATCTTGGCGGGGCTGCGGTTGGAGTGGTCGCGAACGAAGGCGACGCCGGGCCGGCTCGCGGTCGCGGCCCAGCGGCGCGGGATGCCACTGGATTTCATACCGCCAGCGCCAATCACCGCTCGCCGGCGAGTTCGATCAGCTCGTCGACCGCCTCCTGGTCACCGTTTTCGGCCCGTTCTCGCAGATCGGACAAATCGGATGCAGTCATCACGCTCAACACCTTTCCAAGGGCTTCGGACCGGGTCGGTCGGCCCCTGGCGTGTTCTCGTGGGGTTCCATCAGTGTTGACGACGTTGAAAACCAGGCCAGTCGCCGCCCGGTTGAAAAGTAGGCCACCCAATCAGATTGGATGGCCAGAACCTCCACCCCGGAGCCAAATTTCTCTGTCACAGTGGGGCCGATTTACCTTGACACAGCCAGACCGCTCAACACCGACGCGTTCTACACATGTAAACGATGCTGCGGGCTGGCCTGACACGACCCCACGGCTCTTTCCTCATAGATAAGCGGTGGAAGCTACGCTGCCGTTCCCCGCGGCCTAGCTGGTGAATGCGTAGAGCCCCACCACCGCACCAGTACCCACACAGCCGCAACACCTGAGGGCGGCGGCCCACCGTCGTCCACTTAACTAACTAGGTTTACTCTGTCTGGATAGCGCTCCGGCAGACCGGGGAAATCGATGGACCTCGCGTGGTCGGCGACCGACTTGGCGTTCCGCGACGAAGTGCGCGCTTTCCTGCAGGAAAAGCTGACGCCCGAACTGCGGCAGGCCGGGCGTCTCATGCCGAGCGTGTATGCCGATCACGAGGCGAGCATGGAGTGGCAGCGGATCCTGCACGAACGCGGCTGGGCGGCGCCGGCGTGGCCGGTCGAGTACGGCGGTTGCGATGGGCAACTGGCCGGAACGCGACCGAGCACGCCCCCAACGTCATCGCTGCAGAGCATTCACCCGCGGAAGAGGAAGTCGCTCACCGCCGCGGCGAGTTCCTGCGGGCGCTCGAAGACGACGAGGTGCCCGCTGTCGATCGTGGTGAACTCGCTTGCCGGGATTGCGTCGTGCATCCGTTGGACGTGCTGCACCGGGATGACCTGGTCGTGGGTCAGGCCGATCACCAGCGTGGGCGCGCTGATCTTCGGCAGCAGTTCGCGAACGTCGGCACGCGTGTCCAGGTCGATGTGCCGCCGCATGCCCTCGGTGATCGGGGGCGCGCCGGCGATCAGCGCGGCGACACCCTCTTCGCCGAGGGCGCTGAGGAACGGAGCACTGAAGCAGGTCAGCTGAAGGAACCGGCCGAACAGGTCGTGATCGGTGCGTTCGAGGCGCTGCCAGACATCGATGCCGAGCTGATGCCGCGCATCGTCCGGGCCCGGAAAACCGGCCACGAGCACAAGACGGCGCACCAGCTCCGGGCGGGTCGCGGCGACGGCGGCGGCCACCACGGCGCCGAGCGAGTAGCCGACCAGATCGACCGGGGCCTCTGCAGCGGCCTCGGCGACGGCGGCAATCTGCGCGGCCAGAGTCTCCACACTCAACGGACCGGCCGGCTCGAGGGTCTGGCCGCTCCCGGCATAGTCCGGCAGCACAACCGTCCGCTTGTCGGCGAACAACGGTGCCAGGTGACCGTAGTTGGTCTGGGCGTCCAGGCCGGTGCCGGCAACAAGGACCAAGCCGGGGCCATGTCCGGTGGCGGTGTAGTGGACGGTGGCGCCATCGGCAGTGACGGTCGGCATAACGCGGCCTCCTGAGTGCATTGCGGTCGCGGTCGACCGCGCGTGGGCACGACTATGCCGACTGACAGGAATCCTGTCAATACGTCACGCCTCGGCCACGCCTCGACCCGAGACGCTCGCCTATGCCAATCGTTGCGCCTGAGTCAGCGATAGTGATTAGGCCGACTACCTGCGCGCCGACCCGTCGCTGGCGTCCAGCGCGGTCATCGAAATCGTGCGGCTGGAGAGTCCCGCGGCTTCGCCCATGTCCCGTCCGAGTCGGGTAGCAGGCCCGACGAGTTGGGCTAGGACAATGCGTGCCAGGCGTGGTTGAGGGCGTATCTGAAGCGGTCGACTTCCTGCGGTGGGAGGTCGCTGATCATGCGCTGTTCGAGCGCTGCCACGTCGTCGGCAACATCGGCGAGCAACTTCCGCCCGGTGTCGGAGAGGTGGATCAGCAGTTCGCGCCGGTTGCGTGTATTGCGTTCTCGCAGAATGAGTCCGCGCCTATCAAGGCCGCGGACCATGTCGGCCATCGACTGTGCGGTCACGAACGAGTCCCGTGCCAGCTGTGCTGCAGGCAGGCCGTCGTGGCGCTCGAGCACGGTCAGCGCGGTGTATTGCAGCGCCGTGATCCCGAAGGGGCGCAACAGGTCATCGAGGTGCGCGCGGACGACGAGCTCAACCCGCTTGATCGCGTACAGCAGTGAGGTACGCCCGGACCCGACCGGGTCGGTTGCCACCTCCGTCGCCAACACGGTCACGCCCTCCTCACGTCGTTGCAGCTCTTCCGACGAGTTCGAGAATAGACCATTGACAGGAATCCTGTCGGTAGTGGATAGTGGCGTCCATCACCTAAACCATCAGGTTTCCTGTCAATGGAACCGTTCCCTGTACCTGGACCCTAACCGAGGAGTGACAAGTCATGACGCGAATCCTGCCGAACCCAACGGCATCCTCGCGCCACGCGAGTCCGGCGTTCGACAACGATATTCACGGTCAACTGTTCATCGGCGGGCAATGGCGTGACTCCGCCTCGGCCGGCCGCACCGACGTCATCGACCCGTCCACCGGGCGCGTGATCGGCACCGTCGCCGACGCGGATGTCACCGACGTCGACGCCGCGGTCGACGCCGCCCGGGACGCGTTCGTAGGCGACGAGTGGGCCGGGCGCAGTGGGCGTGAACGCGCCCGCATCCTGCACCGCGTCGCCGACCTGGTGCATGAGAACGCCGACGAGATCGTGCGACTGGAGAGCCTCGACGTCGGCAAGCCGGTTACCCTGTGCCGTCTGGTGGACGTCGTGACGACCGCCGAACAGTACGAGTACTGCGCGGCGCTGGCACAGACCCTCGACGGCGCCACCCGCAGGGTCCCGCTCAATGCATTCGCCTATACCCAGCGGGAGCCGTTGGGTGTGGTCGCGGCGATCACCCCGTTCAACTTTCCGTTGATCCTGTCCAGCTCCAAGATCGCCCCAGCCTTGGCGGCCGGAAATGTCGTGGTGCACAAGCCGGCCGAGGACACCCCGCTCAGCGCGTTGTTCATGGCGACCCTGTTCGAGCAGGCCGGTGTGCCTGCGGGGGTCGTCAACGTCGTGACCGGCTCCGGGTCGGTGATCGGGGAAGCCCTACTAAAACATCCTGACGTGGACAAGATCGCGTTCACCGGCTCCACCGCGATCGGTCGGCACGCGGCAAGCGTCGCCGGGGAAACGCTGAAGCCGGTCACTATGGAACTCGGCGGCAACGCCGCGCACATCGTGTTCGAAGACGCCGACGTCGAGAAAGCCATCGGCGCGATTATCAAGGGCTTCGTGTTCAACACCGGCCAGTTCTGCATGGGCGGACCGCGCCTGCTGGTCGCACGGCCGCTCTACGACACAATCGTCGGCATCCTGGCCTACGCGGTCGCGGACGTCGCCGTCGGAGATCCCAGAGATCCGGTAACGGTGGTCGGCCCGATGGCCGCCGACCGGCACGTGAAGAAGGTCGAAGAGTTCGTCGAGCTTGCGCGCCAGGAAGGCGGCCGCGTCGTGTGCGGCGGCGAGCGACTCGACCTGAACGGGGGCTATTACTACAGGCCGACCGTGATCGCCGACCTCGCCAACGACTCCCGAGTCGTGCAGGAAGAGATCTTCGGGCCCGTCCTCACCGTTCAGCCGTTCGACACCGAAGACGAAGCGATCGAAATGGCCAACGGCACCCCCTACGGCCTCGCGTCCGGCCTGCAGACCACCAACCTGGCCCGAGCGCATCGCGTCGCCGACAAGCTGCAAGCCGGAATCGTCTGGGTCAACGACTGGGCGATGCTCGACCCCGCGATCCCGTTCGGCGGCGTCAAGGACTCGGGGTTCGGCCGCGAATACGGACCCGAAGCGCTCGCCTCCTACACGAAGGTCAAATCAGTTGTCGTCTCACTCGACTCAGCCGGTCAACCGCAGGGGAACCCGTCATGACCACCACCACAGCTGCCATCGTCGAGACCGGCGGCGCTCTCTTCACCCTCACCGACGTCGACCTCGACGAACCACGACCCAACGAAGCGATCGTGCGGATCATCGCGGCCGGGGTGTGCCATAC
>JBKOYU010000854.1:0-3469 GCA_046725575.1 Actinomycetota bacterium
GAACACGCGGATGTCGTCGACCAACAGGTCCGGGGGCCTGTATCGAGGCGAAGTGGCCACCGCGCGGGAACTCCGACCAGTGAGTGATGGTATGCGACAGTTCAGCAAGTCCCCGGATCGCATGGTCGCCAAGGAAATTCGCCACCGCGGTGGGAACCGGTGACGGTTCGGGACGTCTTCCCCAGGACGACATGAAATGCATGAGCGTCGGCGCCGTGCGATCTCGGGTCCGTCAATGGTCCGAGGATGTCGATGAAGTCGTGCACCGTGCTCGGCCAGCCGTGCGTGATGGCGAGCGGTGTCGCATCCCGTTCCGGCGATCGCACATGCAGGAAGTGGATTGTCTGCCTGTCGATCTCAGTGGTGAACTGCGGGAAGTTGTTGAGGGGGGCTTCACGAACGTGCCAGTCGTAGTCCGTCCGCCAGTAGGCGATCAGATCGGCGAGGTCCGCCTTGCTAACGCCGTAGGACCAGCCGACGTCCGGAAGTTCGTCAGGCCAGCGAGTCCGGTCCAGCCGGTCATGGAGATCCGCAGTTTCGAGGAACTCAGTCGTCGGTGACGACGAGCTTGACGTCGATGTTGCCGCGGGTGGCGTTCGAGTAGGGGCACACCTTGTGGGCCTTCTCGGCCAGTTGCTGCGCGGCGTCGTGGTCCAGGTTGGGCAGCGTGACCTCGAGTTCCACCGCAAGGCCGAAGCCACCGTTGTCGATCTGGCCGATCGAAACCCGCGCTCCGACAGCCGAATCCGAGACGTCGGCCTTCTCCTGACGCCCGACTAGCCGCAGCGCGGAGTGGTAGCACGCCGCGTAGCCGACGGCGAACAGCTGCTCGGGGTTGGTGCCGTTGCCGGTGCCGCCCATCTCCTTCGGAACGGCGAGGTCGAGATCGAGCTTGCCGTCGGAGGTGCGGCCGTGGCCGTCGCGGCCTTCGCCGGTGGCCAGCGCTTCGGCGGTGTAGAGGGTCTTCATGCGGATTCCTTTCGTAGCGATGCGTTGAGCGCATCGGTGAGGTGACGGACCGCGTCGCGCAGGTCCGCGGCTTCTTGTTCGGTCATTCCGGTCGAGCTGAACAGCTGCTCTGGAATGCACTGGGCCTTACGCTCGAGGCGACGGCCCGCCGGGGTGAGCGTCACATCGACCAGTCGTTCGTCCTCCAGCGATCTCTCGCGGCGGACAAACCCGTTGGCCTCCAACCGCTTCAGCAGCGGAGAAAGCGTTCCGGAATCGAGCTGCAGTCGCTCGCCGAGTCTTCCAACGGTGACGCGTCCCTCTTCCCACAGCACCAGCAGCACCAGGTACTGCGGATAGGTGAGGTTCAGTTCGGTCAGGATCGGCCGGTACGCGGCCGTCATCGCCCGAGACGCCGAATAGAGGGCGAAGCAGAGCTGACGGTCGAGACTCAGAGCGGGCACGAACAGAACTCTAGTGCACAATTTAGTTGTGCACAACTAAGCTCTATTCGTAGATCCCCTCGAGGTACCACCGCCGCTGCCGGTAGCACAGCAGCAGGGCTTGCGAGCGCCCATCGTCGTCGACCAGCACCTGCGCCCTGGCGGTGCGCCCGACCTTGGATTTGTCGGGGTCCCACCAGCGCTCGTCGACGGGCCATGGCCCGGCCCACCAGGACAGTCGACCGTCTCGTCCTGGCGCGGCCAGCCGCGACGGGTCGGCGGAGAACACCCCGCGGCCGGTCACCCGCACCGGGTTTCCGTCGACGTCCAGCAACTCGACCGGGTCGTCGAGCAGCACGGTCGGCGACGGCTCCGGAAGCTGGCCGGGCCACGGCTGGCCCGGATCGGCCCTCGGCACCGGCTCGTCGCCCAGCGGTGTGAAGGTAATGCGTTCGGCAGGCCCGCGGCCGCCGCTGAGCACCGGCACCTGCACCGCCTCGGGCCCGAGCAGACCCTGAACGCGCACCAATGCGCGGCGGGCGCGCAGCCGGTCCTCTTCACCAATGCCACCCCACAACGGCAGCTGCAGCGCCTCGGCCGAAATCACCTCCACCGGCCGTAGCCGTATCAGCGTCACCGGGACAGTCGGCCGGTCGTTCGGATTGCGCTTGTTCAGCCAGCCGTCCAGCTGCCAGCGCACCCGGTCGGCGGTGGCGTCCTCGGTCAGCGGTTCGGCGCAACGCCAAACCCGTTCCAGCTCTTGGCCGTTGGCGGTGACGGCGTGGATGGCCAGCCGGGTGCATCCGACCCCGGCGGCTTCGAGGCTGCGGTGCAGGGTACTGGCCAGCGACCGGCCGGCGAACGCGGCGGCATCGACCCGGTCGATCGGCGGATCGCAGTCCATCACCGCGTCGAGTTCCTGCGGTGGTTCCCGCCCCGACGGCCCGCGGGTCGGCTCGCCGCGGGCGAACCGGTGCGCGGCGACGGCGTCGGCGCCGAACCGGGAGGCCACATCGCTGCGGGACAATGCGGCGAACTGTCCGATGTTGCGGATTCCCATGCGCCACAACAGGTCTGCCAGATCGTCGCGGCCTGGCGCGGCCAGGCTCGGTTCGGTGGCCAGTTGCCGGATCGACAGTGCGGACAGAAACAGTGCGTCCTTGCCCGGCTCGATGATTCGTCCCGCGCGTGCGGCGAAGACGGCGGTGGGCAGCTGGTCGGCGATGCCGACCTGGCATTCGGCCCCGGCGGCGGCCACCGCGTCGACGAGCTTCTCAGCGGCGGCCTGTTCGGACCCGAAGTAGCGGGCCGCACCGCGCACCGGCAGCACCAGCAGACCGGGGCGCAGCACCTCGGCCCGCGGCACCAGATCGTCGACTGCGGCCGTCACGTTTTCGAAATGGCGGGCATCGCGCGCGGGATCGGCGGTGGCGACATGCAACTCCGGACACCGCGCCTGAGATTCCCTGCGGCGCAGGCCGCGTCGCACCCCGGCCGCACGGGCCGACGCCGAGCAGGCGATCACCCGGTTGGCCAGTGTGACCGCGACCGGCGTGGTAGAAGGACGGCCCGCCGCGGCCAAAGCGGCGACCGCCGGCCAGTCCATGCACCAGATGGCCAGCACTCGCGAAGTAGACCCGAAAGACACTCATCCGCCTACCGCACGAACAGTGCCGAAGGACCGTCCCCTGGCCCGCATGGCCAGCCGCACCCGGCTGATCCGTCCGATACCCGGGCGACCGGGACCAGTGATCTCATAACCACAGACCCTGGCCTCCAGCCGGGTAGACGCCCCTTGCCAATCGCCACCGGTGACCAGCAGGGTGCAGCCCTTCTGCCGCGCCCTTGCCACCAGCGCCCGCGCTCGGCTGGCAGGGACCGACCGGCCAACCAGGCCGAGCACCACCAGATCCATGCCATCCATCAGCACGGCGGCAACCTCGACCGGATCGGCGCCGGGTTCGGGAATGACCGCGATCCTGCTCAGATCCGCGCCCATTTCGACGGCCGCCAGCAGGCCGACGTCGGGCTGGCCGACGATCGCGGCGTGCCCACCCTCCGCCGTCACCGCCGCCACC
>JBKOYU010000521.1:0-2631 GCA_046725575.1 Actinomycetota bacterium
GGGTTGATCTGATGTTGGCTCCAAGGCAGGCGTGATGGCAGAAGACACGGTTTCGGTGGCTTCGAGGGGCTGGGGGCACTCCCCAAGCAAGCTGGGGGCCCACCCGCCCGAAGGGCAGGGGGAGAGCGTAGCGACCCGGGAGAGCGAATCCGCGTCGAAGCCCGTGCGCCGGCGTGCGTCGCGGGCGGCGGGCCCTGCGACTGGCACGGCGTCGTCGGCCACGGACGTCAGCGTCGAGGCGCCAAAGCCGGTCAAGGTCCGGATCAGCCGGCCGGGACCGCCGCCGCGGCGGCAGCCGCACCGCGCGCTGGTGGCCTGGGTTTCGCTGGCGAACGTGCTCGTTGCGGCGGCGGTTACGGCGTGTTGCGTGTGGTGGGTATTCGACGCGAACCGGCACACGGAGGCCGCCGCCGACCGCCAGCAGCGCTTCGTCGACACGGCGTCACAGACCGTCGTGAACATGTTCAGCTACAACCAGAACTCCATCGACGACAGCGTGAACCGGTTCGTCGACGGCACCAGCGGGCCGCTGCGCGACATGATGAGTCAGGGCAACAACGTCGACAACCTGAAAGCGATATTCCGCGACACCAACGCGAGCTCGGAGGCCGTCATCAACGGCGCCGCGCTGGAGGGCAAGATCGACGAGGTCGCGAAAAACGCGGCGGTGCTGGTGTCGGTGCGAGTGACGGTGACCGACCTGGACGGGGTGAACTCGCCGTCGCGGCCATACCGGCTGCGGGTGATCGTGCACGAGGACGACGCCGGCCACATGACGGCCTACGACCTCAAGTACCCGGACGGCGGCAACTGATGCGCAGTGGGGTTGCCAAGTTGCTTGGCACTGTGACGATCCTGCTCGCCATAGGATTCGTGGCCGTCGCGGGCATCGGCGGTTCGCTGTACTGGAACCGCGTCGAACTGCGTGGCGAGCAGGTGACGCGCGACGAGCTGGCTCCCTTGGCGGCTCAACAGATTCCGAAGGTGTTCGGCTACGACTACCAGACCGTCGAGCGCAGCCTCAACGAGGTGTATCCACTGCTGACGCCCGACTATCGGCAGGAGTTCCAGGACCGCGCCAACAAGGACATCATCCCGCAGGCGCGTGAACGCCAGCTGGTCAGTCAGGCCAACGTGGTTGGCGTGGGAGTGCTTAGCGCGCAACGCAATTCGGCTTCGGTGATGGTGTACATGAACCGCACGGTGACCGACAAGTCCAAGACGCCGGTTTACGATGGCAGCCGCCTGCGCGTCGATTATCAGAAGATCGACGGCAAGTGGCTGATCAAATACATCACTCCGATTTAAGCGGTGTCGTCTTTCGTCGACGCCAACGCGTCGAGGAACGACCGGGCCCAGCGGTCGACGTCGTGCGCGAGGACCTGCCTGCGCAGGGCACGCATCCGCCGTCTACCTTCTTCCGGTGTCTGATTCAGGGCCGCCTCGATCGCATCCTTGACGCCCTCGAGGTGATGCGGGTTGGCGAGGTACGCCTGGCGGAGTTCGGCTGCGGCGCCGGTGAATTCGCTGAGTACCAGTGCGCCGCCCAGATCACTGCGACACGCCACGTACTCCTTGGCGACCAGGTTCATGCCGTCGCGCAGCGGGGTGACCAGCATGATGTCGGCCGCGACGAAGAACGCGATCAGCTCTTCGCGGGGGACCGCCCGGTGAATGTAATGCACGGTCGGATGGCCGACTTCGCCGTACTCACCGTTGATGTGGCCGACTTGCCGCTCGATGTCCTCGCGCATCTCGATGTAGCTCTCGACGCGCTCCCGGCTGGGCGTGGCGAGCTGCACCAGAACGGTGTCGTCGCGCTTGGCCCGATGCTCGGCCAGCAGCTCCGAAAATGCCCGCAGCCGAACGTCGATGCCCTTGGTGTAGTCCAGCCGGTCGACGCCGAGCAGGATCTTGCGCGGGTTGCCGAGCTCACCGCGGATCTCGCGCGCCCGCTGCCTGATGGCGCGAGTGCGGGCCTGCTGGTCGAGTGCCGTGGAGTCGATGGAAATCGGGAAGGCGCCGACCTTGACGGTGCGGAAGCCGACATTGACTTCGCCGAACCGGGAACGAACACCGACCGTCGCGCGTGAGGTGTTCGCACCCACGAGACGGCGGGCCAGGATCATGAAGTTCTGTGCGCCGCCGGGCAGGTGGAACCCGACCAGATCGGCGCCGAGCAGGCCCTCGGTGATCTCGGTCCGCCACGGCATCTGCATGAACAGCTCCACCGGTGGGAACGGAATGTGCAGAAAGAATCCGATGGTCAGGTCGGGCCGCAGCATCCGCAGCATCTTCGGGACCAGCTGCAGCTGATAGTCCTGCACCCACACCGTCGCGCCCTGTGCCGCCGCGTTCGCGGTGGCCTCGGCGAAGCGCCGGTTGACGTCGGCGTACGCGTCCCACCACTCGCGGTGGTAGATCGGCTTGACGATGACGTCGTGGTACAGCGGCCACAGCGTCGCGTTCGAGAAGCCCTCGTAGTAGTTGGCTATGTCGTCGGCTGACAACCGGACCGGGCACAGGAGCATGTCGTCCTGCTCGATCGGGTCGTCATCGGCGTCGGGTATGCCCGGCCAGCCGATCCACGCGCCGCGACGACGGCGCAGCAGCGGCTCCAAAGCGGTTACC
>JBKOYU010000908.1:0-7272 GCA_046725575.1 Actinomycetota bacterium
GCGTTGGGAGACATCACGGCTCAGCGACGACGTGCCTGGTGTGTCGATGATCGTCGAGTCGATCAGCTCGGCCGCGGGCCACTCAACGTCCAGGTCGGCGACATCCTCGGGATCGAGGCTGGCGAAGTCGAACGTCAGCCCAGCCGATCCGTTCGAGCCACGGGCGATCGGCACGTTCGAGCGCCTGCCGCCGCGGTGGTTGGCCGTCACCTTCGGGATTGGACCGTGCCGGAACCAGGTGACGATCCGGGTGGCCTCGGTGGCGTCGGTCGGCGCGATGTCTTCGCCCACAAGCGCATTCACGAGCGTGGACTTGCCCGCCTTCAGCGTTCCGGCCAGTGCGATGCGGATCGGTTGGTTGAGCCGATAGCCGATGCGCTCCAGCTCGTTGTGCACATCAGGGCGCTGACGGTAGGCCGGATCGTTGCGGTACGCCTGGATGGTTCCGCCAAGGATCGCGCGCACCTGATCGCTCGTGCTCATCTCGCGCTACCTCGGCTGTCCTGCTACTCACTTCTTACGCGTAAAACGCTTGGGAAGTTTGTTGTTTCGCTCACAGCCGCCACCGAGCGTGCTGGCGCCGGCTTGTGTCGTGGTGGGGCAGTTCTCCACCGTCCCGGCCCGTCGAGTCAGAATCCGTTTCACCTCGTGTTTAGAGGTGTAGCGGGTGATCTGGGGGTCGGTGGCCCGATCACGAATGACGCGGGCCGCATTGATCTCCGTATCGAACACGATCCCCTGCTGCGGGCAGCCCGCAGTCTGACAGTAAACGTTCTTCCCGCGCCGGATACCGAGGTGCCCGCATGGGTGTACTTGTTGTGACGTGTAGGCCGGGTTGACCAATGTCACCGCAGAACCTCTGCGGCTTGGCAGCGACGCCAACGCGTCGGCCAAGAATGAACGCTGCCAGGCCGCATACACCCGGCTCGCGGTACGACCGAACTTGCTCTTGCCGCGCAACCTCGACAGGTCCTCGGCCACGATATGACCGGTGGTGTCGACCAGATCGTGAACCGCCTGATACACCGCGTCTTTCGTCACGGCGCGGTCACGTGCCCGTTGCGCGGACAATTTCTTGTGGCCTAGGTTGTGCCGTTCGATCCGGCGCGCGTTCGCGGTAGCGGCCCGAGCAGTGGCCGCGTCGCCAGCTTCCGTGGCGGCAGCCGCCCGGGCCAGGTGACGGTTACGTACGGCGCGCAGTTTGTTGCGTGCTTTGCCGCGGGCACAATCCCGCTCGGCGCGAGCGGCGATTTTCTCGTATTCGCCGGCGCCGAAACGGCGCCCATTGGTGGTGGTGAACACCTCACTCACCCCGGCATCAATCCCGTCGATGACGGTCGGGTTCTTGTGCCGGGGGCGGGTGCTGCACACACGCTTAGCCGGGTATGCGGCGATTACCTGCCA
This sequence comes from Actinomycetota bacterium, assembly GCA_046725575.1. Lineage (GTDB taxonomy): Bacteria > Actinomycetota > Actinomycetes > Mycobacteriales > Mycobacteriaceae > Mycobacterium. The sequence goes on from JBKOYU010000908.1 coordinate 1,405, forward strand.
GCCGTCACTCCCATCGGGGCGGATCTCAACCGTTGAGGTCGGCACCAAGTCCTCGGGTAGCGGACCCAGGCTAAGCCGAAGTCGCTGCCCCCGCGTGGAAGTCATGACCGCCAACCACACCCGGCCCTGCTCGTCACGCTGAACGTTGTAGGTCCAGCTGTCAGCCACAATGCGGCCCGAGCGCCGCGGTCGGGGCCGCTTGCGAGCGAACGCATTCCGGCATTGCCTCGACAGCCACGGATCCTCCCGCCAGCGCCCCGTCTTGGCTAAGCCGAGAAGCCGCTTGCGCTCGCCCTTATCATCGCCTGCGCGGGCGTAGATTTTCGGGCGGACCTCGGTTGCGATGACCGCGTGTTGCCAGGCACGAATCTTATCGACGGTGTCCTCCACGGTGGCCCGCCACAACCGCTGCGGCACATCAAAATCGGCGGGGGCGTGCTCGGCCATTAGCCGGTCCCTGATCTGACGCTTTGACAACTCCGCGGTCTTGGCGCCGGAAAACCGAGCCCACACTGCAGCTCGCACCCGATCCAACTCCGCCCCCATGGCTTCCAGCGTGGCGGCCTTGCCAGCATTGACCTCGCCAAATACCGGCAACCTCCGCGCCACCACCTGACCCGACACCGTCACGTCCGCACCGTATCTGCGGTCACCGACAAGCCAAGCAATACGCCGCCACACGGCGTGGTCAAGCCGCGAACTCAGGCACAGCACCGCCATCACCACCACCTCGGTGAAATGCCGCTGGCACGACCCCATGCGGAAGCACACGCACGCTCTCTTCGACGCGCCATGGCCAATGAACACTCCACCCGAGCTGCCAACTCCGACACCCGCGACAATCTAGCCATCACAACCGCGACCACATAATAAGGAGCAAGCAATCCTGGGCTAGCCTGCTCGCCACTGGCCGAACTTCCAGCTTAAGCGCCGCAGCGCTACTCGATGGTCTTGCCCCAAGCGACAGCGCCGATATCGAGGTCGACGCCGCCGTCATCGAGGGCATGATCGTCGCGCGCGTGGCCTGGTTCCTCCTCGTCGCGCGGGTCGGGGTACGCGTCGGTCGGCGCCGGGTCGCCTTCTGCGATCTGCGGAGCGAACAGTTCGCCGAGGCCCTTGTCGACCTCCTCGACCAGGTCCCAGTGGCCGATGTGAATAGTCTCGGCGGGCTCGGCGTCTTGGAAGTCGTCTTCGTCGTCGCCGGGTCGGCACTCCCCCGTACCAAGCGCCTTCTCGACCAGCTGCATCGGATGGTGATGGTGGTGGTGGTGGTGGTGGTGGTGGTGAAGATCGGCGACAAGCTCGTCGATGTCCAACTCGGCGAGCGCCCGCACCGGATCGGCAGAGTGCACGACTGTCTGCAGCGGGTGATCGGGCGGCATGGACTCGGCCACCACCGGAAGAAGATCGTGGACTTGCTCGGGCGTCACATCGGGAAGTCCGGCGTCTTCGAGCGCCTGGTCGGGTCGTCGACAAACGAACGGAGAGTGGCTGGTTCGCGGAACAACCCAGTCGTGAAATCGAGGATCGACATGATGGACTCCCCGTGTGGTGGGTTACGTCGTGCCCACGGGTTCGCGGGCCGCTTCGGTGGCGCCTGGCGCCAACTTGACCGCGTGATCGGTCACCTGTCTGAGAATGTTGAGCTGACGCTCGAGTTCCCGGATGCGCGTGTTTCGCTCGTGCTCTTCGAGCTGGGCCGACGCGATGGTCGCCTGCAGTGACTCGTTGAGCGAGCGGGTGGTCTGGTTGGCGATGCCGCGATAATGGTCGCGCAGCTGACGCTGAATTCCCTTGAGCCGGTCGCGCGATTCCTTGTTGACCACGAAGGAGACGTCGTCGACGAAACGGCGCATGTTCATCTTCGCCTCGTTGCGCACCCGCATCATGCGGTTCTCCATGTCGTCTTTGTAGGTCTTGCGCCCCAACAGAAGACCGGCGCCCAGCGATAGGGGGTTGAACATGCCCAGCCCGGCGAACGAGGTCAGCATGCCGAACATCAGCACGCCACCGTACGAGCCGCGCATGCCGGTGACGACCTTGTGCCCTGCCTTGATCGGCTTGGCCTCCAGCTTGGCCAGCGACTTCAATTCGCCGAAGCTGGCGCCCATGTCGCGGGCGTCGATCTGCGGCATCTTGATCGCCTCCAGGCCCGCCTCGACGAACGTCCGCGCTACCTCTTGGGCGAGCGCCTCGGCGCGCTGATAGGCCCACACGAAGTTGTCGCCGACGGCGGTGGCGATCGCGTTCTCCAGTTCGGCGCCGATCTCGGCCCAGTGGTGCGTCGGATCGCAGGTGTCGATCACGTGCTCGGTGTGCTGGGTGATGGCCCGGAACCGACCGCGCAGGTCATGGTCGACATCGGCTGTCAGGTCGGAGATTCCGTCATTGAGCACCTGTTGCCACAGCGCGGTCTGCTGCAGCGCCTCCTGGGCCTCCTGCTTGCGGCGCTCGAGCTCGGCCTTCAACCGGTCGCCGGCATCGGGATCGTTGAGCGCTGAGAGCTCGGAGTCGGCGGCAAGTGTCAAATGCTCAGCAGCAGACCGGATCTCGGCGAGCACCTGGTCGCGAACCCGGTCGTTCTCCCGCGACAGCACCTTGTCGCTGAGGAACTTCACGATGGCCGGGAAGTTCGACTCCTCGTTGAGTTCCTTGTCGTTGAGCTGGACGGCGTGGCTGCGCAGCAGCGACGACGCCGGAATCATCGGAAGCGACAGGCCGGCACGCTGAAGGTGCGCCTTGTTGGCTTCGACGATCTCTCGCCAGTGCGGGTAGAGGTCTGTCTTGGTCGCGACAATTGTTGCGACGGGGCAGATTTCGAACGCCTGACGGATGAACGTCATCTCGGGTTCGGTGAATTCCTGGCTGGTATCGCTGATCATCAGCATGGCGTCCGCGTCGGGCAGCAGTCCGAGCGTGGCCGACAGATGCGGCTGGCCGTGACCGCCGACGCCGGGGGTGTCGACGAACACCAAGCCGCCCTTGAGTAGCGGGCTGTTCGCGGTCACCGCGACTCGGAGTACCTGCCTGCCGCCGGCCGCGGGGTGGCGGCGCAGATCCTGCTTGATATCGGCGATCGGAATCTCGATCGCCTCCGGCTCACCCTCATCGGCGCCGGCGACCATCAACTTCGCCGTGGCCTGTTCGCTGTAGGACACCATCGTGGCGAGCACCGTGGTTTCGTCGTCGCCGACACGCGAGACCGGCACATTCAGCAGCGAATTCAGCAGCTGGCTCTTGCCCTGCTTGAGCTGGCCCGCGATCACCACCCGGATCTGCGGGTCGCTGATCCGCGCCTTGGCCCTGGCCATCCGCTCGACCAGATCGCCGCGGTCCTGAGTCTCGGCGATCTTGCTGGTGTGGTCGATCAGTTCAACGATGACCTTGACCTTGCGGGGGTCGTTCGTCTGAGTCATGGTGTCCCTTTGGTTTTGCCGCCGTTGCTCTAACGGTAGGCGTGCCAACTGGCGGGGACCTGTGGTTGGTCCCCGCCAGCTGCGCTATTTGGTTGTCCCGTCGATCAGAAGATCCCGACGTCGTTGCTGACGTCGACGTTCGTCTCGACGGTCGCGTCGTGGCTGTCGTGCGTCGAGTTGTCGTCGTGGCTGTCGTGCACCGAGTTGTCGGTGTTGTGGCTGTTCGATGAGTTGTCGTCGTGGCTCGCGTCCACGCCGCCGGAGATGCCGCCACCGTGGGTCTCGACGTTCGTGACGTCGCCGCCCGCGGTCGTGGTCGTGGTCTGGGTCGGGGCGATAACCACGCCGCCGCCTGCGCCACCGGTAGCCGCGCCACCGTCGCCGCCGCCACCCGTCAGGATGCCGCCGCCGTGGCCACCGTCACCGCCGACTGCGCCGCCACCGCTGGTGTCGATGTCGCCGGTCTTGACGACCGGGCCCTCGTTGCCCTGGATGATGTCGCCGCCGCCGGTCTCCTGCGAGTTGTCCTCGACGTCGTTGCCGTTGCCAACGATCACGGGCGAGTGATCGCCAGCGTCGATGTCGCCGGTGTTGGCGTTGTTGTGGTCGCCGGTCTGCTTCACCGAACCGTCGGTCAGGATGTCACCGTCGTTGTCGCCGTTGACGACCACACCGCCGTGGTCCGCGGTGTTCGTGGTCTTGTCACCGAAGGTGATGTCGCCGAAGTCCAGGTTGACCCCGCCCTGCTGCACGTCGTGGCCGGCGTTGGGGCTCAGCACGTCGTTGTGGCTCAGCGTGTCGTTGTTGCTGAAGGCCGCATTGTGGCTCAGCGTGTCGTTGTTGCTGAACGCCTGGGTGTTCGTCTGCGGAACGAAGGCGAGGCCGTGGGTCTCGGCGACGGCCTGCTGAAGGCCGTGCACCGGGTTTCCACCGCCGTGGATGACCGCGGCCGGAGCCACGGTGGCCGCCACGGCATTCACCTGTGCGGCGGTCACGCCCTGGACACCGGCTTGCGCCATCGAGCGCTCGGGGTCGTTGACGAAGCCCTGGGCCGCAACCGGGTCGCGGAACAGGTCGAGAATCCAGTCGATCACATTGGTCATTTCTTCGGTCCTTTTCTGTGTGTGTTGTGGAAGCTGGTCGCCGGGCCGTCCGGCGAACTGGTGACAACGTTATGGAGCTGACGACATTCGAGAAACGGGGTAGCAACCCATCCCTACGGGAATGCATCCCGGGATAGAGGGGGTGTCCCCATTAGGGGATTAGGGGGTAGCTAGGGGAGCAGGGTTGGACTCGGTTGATCCGCCCAGAATACGGCGTCATTTCCGCAGCTCATTGCGCATAAGAAAAGCCCGGCCGTTGCGGGCCGGGCCTTTCAGGGTTGCTGTTGTTTACGTATCGAAGATATCGAAGCCGGAGGAACCGGAGTCATCGACCTCGAGGTGGTGATCCTCGGGGGCCGCGTGGCTCCAGTCGTCCTCGGCCTGCGCGTCAATGGCCGGCGGTTCATCGATCACCGGGCCGTCGAACTGCAGCGACGGGTCGTCTGCACCCGCCATGTCCGGCACCCCAACGTCGGCAAGTACGTCGAGCCCCGACTGCACCCCCACATCGGGTTCGGTGATGAGGTTGGCAGCCATCGAGTGCACCTCGTCGACCGCGACAGTCGGCACATGGTCGTCGAACGCATCGAATGCTGCGGTTGCCGCGCCACTTGCCCAGACATTGCTGCCCTGATCGTCGACCAAGGCGTCGGCACCCGTGGAGGGCACCCCCATCGATAGTGATTCCGAAACGACCGGAATCAGATTGCTGACGTCCACGCTGGTCACATCGGTCAGATTGGCGTCGGCGATCGCCTGCGCCGGATCAGCGGCGTAGGCTGCGGCGGCGTCGGGGTCACGCACCAACGACATCACGAATTCGAGTAGCGAGTTTGCCATGGAACACCCTCCTTCCCATTGCAGATATTTATGCGACGGTAGCCCAAAGGCTTGACCCGATGCTATCGACGGACGTGCCGTCGGTGATCGGTGCGAAACCCACCGCTCCCGCACCGGCGTTAGGGGACTGACCGTTAGGGGTTCTCCCACCATTAGGGGGATCTGCCTGTTCCGGCCGTCCCGAGCAGCTATCGTGAGCACCGGCCGACTTCACGGCCAAATAAGAGGGGAAGATGAGCGACTCACTCGGGTTGTCCATTGGGATGACCAACTTGGTGGCGGCCAGAATCGGCCGCCCTCCGGTCATGCGCCGTTCCGTACTCACCTTGTTCAACGATCGCGCCCCTGAAGTCGGCGTGCCGAGCGAGAATCCGAACCTGAACCAGCCCGGCCTGGTGCTGAGCGGTTTCGTCGAGCGGGTCGGCGACCCGGTTCCGCTGGTGGCCGCCGACGGCTCGCCGCATCGCGGTGAGCGCGTGCTTGTCGAAGCCCTCGACGCGATGGCGCGC
>JBKOYU010000556.1:0-2623 GCA_046725575.1 Actinomycetota bacterium
ATGTAGGTCTTGGCACCGTTGATGATGTAGTCGTCGCCGTCGTGAACCGCGCGTGTGGTGAGGTGACCGACGTCGGAGCCGCCGCCAGGTTCGGTGATGGCCAGACTGCCGATCTTCTCGCCACGCAGGGTTGGCCGCACATACGTGTCGATCAGCCGCTGATCGCCGGAGGCGATCATGTGTGGCACGGAGATGCCGCAGGTGAACAGCGACGCGTACACGCCGCCTGGCGAGCCGGCGTAATGCATTTCCTCGCAGATGATCACCGAGTCCGCGCCGTCGCCGCCGCCACCGCCGACGGCCTCGGGCATGCCGGCGCCGAGGAGCCCCGCCTCGCCGGCCTTGCGGTGAAGCTCGCGCGGCAGCTCACCGCTGCGCTCCCACTCGTCGACGTGGGGGAGGATCTCACGTTCGGCGAAGGCGCGCACGGTCTTTCGCAGCTGCTCGCGTTCGGGAGTGTGCCAGATGCTCATCATCGTCGGCTCTTCGCCCAAGGGCTCATCGCAGCAGCCTTTCTGGGATGTCGACGTGCCGGCTGCGCACCCACTCGCCCAGCCCCTTGGCCTGTGGGTCGAACCGCGCCTGGTATGCGACGCCCTGTCCGAGGATGCCGTCGATGACGAAATTGACCGCACGGAGGTTCGGCAGCACGTGACGCGTGACCGGCAAATCGGCTGTCTCCGGCAGCAATTCACGTAGCTTCTCGACGGTCAGCGTGTGTGCGAGCCAGCGCCAGTGTTCGTCGGTGCGGACCCAGACCCCGACGTTGGCGCTGCCGCCCTTGTCGCCGCTGCGGGCGCCCGCGATCACACCGAGTGGGGCCCGCCTCGTGTCGCCGAACGGCAACGGCTCGGGCAGTGCGAAGGGGGGGACGGGCGCCAATTCCAGCGTCTGGGTCGCCGGGGCGATGTCCACACGGGTGCCGTCGGCATGTACGGCGACGTGTGGCACGTCAGAGGCATCGACATAGCCCGGCGTGAACACGCCGTACACCTGACCGTCCCCCGGCGGCGAGGTACTGGTGAATCCGGGATAGCTGGCGAGTGCGAGTTCGACTGCCGCTGAAGAGAATTGGCGTCCCACATTGGCGGGGTCGGGGTCCCGGACGACACACCGGAGCAAGGCGCTTGCGGCTTCCTCGGTGTCGGCGTCGGCATGGTCGGTGCGCGCCAGCGTCCACTCCATCTCGGCGGGCTTGACCGACAGGCTGGTTTCCAGTTGCCGGCGCACCAGTTCGGCTTTCGCTTCGATGTCCAGACCCGTCAGCACCAATGCCATCTCATTGCGGAAGCCGCCGATGCTGTTCAGCGACACCTTCAACGTCGGCGGTGGCGGCTCACCCTTGACGCCGCTGATCCGCACCCGGTCGGGTCCGTCCTCGGACAACTCGACCGTGTCGACCCGCAACGTCACATCGGGATTCGCATAGCGCGCACCGCCGATCTCGTAGAGCAGCTGGGCGGTAACCGTGCCGGTCGTTACCGCGCCGCCCGTGCCCGGATGCTTGGTGATCACCGACGACCCGTCGGCGTGGATCTCGGCGAGCGGGAAGCCGGGATGCGTCAGATCGGCGACCTCGGTGAAGAACGCGTAGTTCCCGCCGGTGGCCTGTGCACCGCATTCGATCACGTGGCCGGCGGCGACCGCACCAGCAAGCGCGTCGTAGTCGGTGCGGCTCCAGCCGAAGTGGGCCGCGGCGGGGCCGACGACCACCGAGGCGTCGGTGACCCGGCCGGTGACGACCACGTCGGCGCCGTTGCGCAGGCAGTCGACGATGCCCCACGCCCCGAGGTAGGCGTTTGCCGCCAGCGGGGAGCCGAGACCCAGCTCCTCGGCACGGCCTACCAGATCGTCGCCCTCGACATGGGCGACGTTGACGTCCAGGCCCAACCGCCCGGCCAGCGCCCGTACCGCGGCTGCCAGACCCGCGGGATTGAGTCCGCCCGCATTGGCGACGATCCGTACGCCGCGGTCCAGCGCTAGGCCCAGGCAGTCCTCGAGCTGGGTCAAAAACGTCTTGGCGTAGCCGCGCTCGGGCGACTTGGCGCGGTCGCGCGCCAGGATCAGCATGGTGAGCTCGGCCAGGTAGTCCCCGGTCAGATAGTCAAGCTCGCCGCCGGTGAGCATCTCGCGCATCGCTGCCAGCCGGTCCCCGTAGAAGCCCGAGCAGTTGCCGATACGCACTGCAGGTGGCACGCGCTCTCCCGTCGTCGTCATCGACCCAACCAACCGGTAGGTTAGACGGTACCTCTGGTCTCGCGCCACGCCGCCCCTGGCGATTTCGGTGCAGAAACGCGCGCGACAGAGCGCGTCCTCCTCGAGACTGTTGTTATTGCGGAAAGTTGCGAGTGAACCGCTCAACAACTGCAGTCTCGCGAAGGATCTCGCTCGTTTTTGAGGCTACGCAGGTCACCGGCTATCCTGAAGGGCAATTGCCGACGGCCCCGGCCTACCGGGTTCAGCGCGGCGCGACCCCTTATAAAGGAGAGCTCGATCATGGCTGTGCCCAAGCGCAGGATGTCGCGCGCGAACACCCGTAGCCGGCGCGCGCAGTGGAAAGCCAAGCGCCCCGAACTCGTGAACGTGACCGTCGCCGGTCAGCAGCACAAGGTGCCGCGGCGCC
>JBKOYU010000076.1:0-3421 GCA_046725575.1 Actinomycetota bacterium
GTACTCTCCGAGCGCGGCATCGGCAAACTTCAGCGGTTCGGTCTCGAGCGCTACTTGCCGGCGATGTTCGCCTATGACCTGCCCCCCTCACATCGAAACGCGGGACGTGGTGACCCTCAGTCGGTTCGCGTACCGTCGGCTACCTGCCGGCTCTCCCGCCAGGAAAGCCAAGATCTGGTCGACATCTGTGCAGCCCGCCGGGTCAGTCTCAACGCCCTGGTCGCCGCCGCGATCCTGTTGGCCGAGTGGACCATACGGGACACCCCGCACCTGCCGATCCCCTACATGTACCCGGTCGATCTGCGCTTCTTCCTGACCCCGCCAGTCGGTGCGACCCAGGCGACCAACCCGGTAGGGATGGCGATGTACCTGGCCGAAATTCACCCGAACACCGATATCATGCACCTGGCCCGTGACATCGTCGAGGCGTTCCGCGCTGATCTAGCCGAAGGCGTGATTCAACAGTCGTTCCTGCACTTCGGCCAGCAATACCAGGGAAACCCGCCAGGGCTGCCTGACGTCGTGATGACCACGGATGGCGGGGAATTGCCGCCGCTGCGCACACCACCCGACCTGACGGTCGAGCAATATGACGTCGAAGTGCTGTTCGCGTCAACGTCGGCGGGTGTCGACATGTACTCCGCCGCAACGTATGACGGTCGGTTGGTGATCAGCTATCACAGCCACGGGCCCGGGCCCGATCGTTACGTCAGCGAGATCCACGACCTTTTGGCTGCTATCCCGTCCCGATACGGGTGGGTGACGGAGTAGAAAAAGTAGCGGCGGGTTCGGCAGCGGTCCAGTGCGGCTTGATACGCATCGCCGCTGTACCGATCCGCCGCGGAAGCTCTTGCTCAGCCCACCTCGGCCAGCAGTTCCTTCAAGCCCACAGCGAAGCCGTCGGCCATGTCCCACAGGTCGGGCAGCAGCTCCGGGCATGAGATCAGGCTGACGTGGAGTTTCCCGTTGACCGACCACATCGTGATGTTGAGCCCGGAACCGTGGAGGACTGGCCCGAACGGGTAGATCGCCAAGACCTCGGCACCCAGGAAGTAACGCGTCTGTGGACCCGGCACGTTGGACACCACGAGGTTGTACATCGGGCGAAACTGGGTCAGACGCGCGTAAATCCGCTTCGCGACACCGAGGACTACCGGGCCGGCGATCTGGCTGAAGTCTTGCAGCAGCGTCGCATCGATCGCCGAAGCGTGTTCCTTGGCATTGGTGGTCGCCTCGGCGAGGGCCCTCAGCCGTTCGACAGGGTCCGCGATCTGGGTCTGCAGTCGGGCGAACATGCCCGACACCTGGTTTCGTCCAAGGCCCTCCGAGGGTTCGTGCACCGACACCGGCACCAACGCGACCAGGGAGGACCCCGGCAACTCACCGCGGTCGAGCAGGAACTGGCGTACTACCCCGCTGACCAGCGCCATCGCCACGTCATTGACCCTGACCCCGAAGTGGTTCTTGACCTTCTTGACGTCATCGAGCTCGAGCCGGGCGAAGGCGACGTTGCGATGCGCGGTGAGACGGGCGTTGAGCCGGGTCCGCGGGGCGGTGAACGGAGCTGCCATCGCGCGGCCGCGCGCCGCGCGCCGGATGGTGTCGACCACCGCTCTGAAGGCCGCGGGCAGCACGTTGATGGCCAGTTGCAGCGGTCGGCTCGCGAACCGTGCCAGACCGCCGATGGCCATCCGCAACGGGGTGGGGGCCGCCGTAGCCTCAACCGGTTCCGGTGGCGGCGGATCGGGTTCGGTGCTGCACAGCTGCGAAAGCAAGTTGGCGTAGGTCACACCGTCGGCCGCGGCGTGGTGGACCTTGAGTAGGACGGCCAGCCGTCCGCCGTTGAGCGGGCCGCCGAAGCCCTCGATGACCCACATCTCCCACAGCGGTCGGCGACGATCGAGCGGCAAACCGGCCAGATGTCCGGAGATCTCACTGAGTTCCGCCCAGCCGCCGGGTGCCCGAAGACTGATCCGATGCACATGGCGGTCGATGTCGAAGTCGCCGTCCTCCACCCAGACGGGATGATCGAGGTTCAGGAATCTGTCGGACAGTTTCTCCCGGAACGCCGGTATCGCCCGGACCCGCGCCGAGAACTCGTCACGGAAACGGTCGTAGCTGTAACCGCCGGGAATCGTCGCGGGATCCAGTTCCAGCACCGAAAACACTTGCAGGGGCTGCGTTGCGGTCTCAAGGTAGAGCATGCTGGCGTCGAGTCCGCTCAGCCGCTGCGAACGTAGCACGCCATGACAATACGTCGTTGCCACCCTACGGGTAGCAGTTGCTCTCTGGTCGGGTAAGTCAGCTGCTCTCTGACGGTACTCAACGCGGTCCGCAGTGTTGAACGCATCTACGATGACTGCCGGACGACCAGCGCCGCGTGAATCTTTCACCGGTCAGCAAATCATCCTGATCGGAGGTGGCGATGGTGACCTTGATCACCGGGGCGTCGACCGGGATCGGCGCGGAGTTCGCCCGGCAGTTCGCTGCACGGGGCCACGACCTCGTCGTGGTCGCTCGCAGTGCGGACAAGCTCAATGTTCTCGCCGCACAACTACGGGCCGCGCATGGCGTGGATGTCACGGTGATGGCGATGGACCTGTCGCTCCCCACCGCGGCCGGCGAGCTGTGGCAGCGGACGAATCGCCTCGGCCTCGAGATCTCCGTGCTGGTCAACAATGCCGGCTCCGGCACCCACGGTGACGTCGCCGACGCCGACCCGCAGCGCCTGGAGGAGGAGATCGAGCTCAATTGCCGGACGTTGGTCGGCGCGACCGCCCGCTACCTACCCCACATGCGGGCCACGGGTGCGGGAACGATCATCAACGTGGCGTCGACCGCAGCGTTTCAGCCATTGCCGAAGATGGCGGTATACGGTGCGACGAAGGCCTTCGTGTTGTCTTTCACCGAGGCGCTTTGGGCAGAGGAGCACAAGCATGGTGTTCGTGTCCTGGCGGTGTGCCCCGGGTTGACGGATACCCCGTTCTTCAAGGCAGCAGGCGACGCCGCGGTCGGTGCCGCGTCACGTTCCGCGACCTTGGGCCTCACACGCACTCCGCAGCAGGTCGTCGACAACACGATGCGGGCGCTGTCCGGCCGCAAACCGAGCTTCGTCGACGGCGCCGCCAGTGCCTTCGTCTCGCGCGTGCTCACCAGGGTGTTGCCCAGGCGGCTGGTGATCGCGGTGTCCGGGCGGTTGGTGGGCGGCTGAGGTGACGACGGGCTGAGTCCCGCCGGCCACGCCGCGGCGGCGCGCGATCGCTGTGTCGCCGAGGTCCGCAGCCCCGGACGCGCAGCTCCGTTGGCTACCCGGTCCCGGCCTCGAGGGTCTCGGTCAGATGGCCGGCCAGCGCACGCGGCGTGCTGTAGGTGACGATGGTCTTGGGCGTCAGGCGGATACCCGTCTGCGTCTCGATGTGGG
>JBKOYU010000437.1:0-5249 GCA_046725575.1 Actinomycetota bacterium
TTCGGAACTCGTCGGCAGCGTCAGATGTGTATAAGAGACAGGTGGTGGGGTCGCATGACGGCGACACGATTGGCGTGCGCTGCTTGCGGTACCGAGCTGCCACCGGACGCGAAGTTCTGTAACGAGTGCGGCGAGCCGATCACCTCGACGTCGAAGCCTGCCGAGTACAAGCAAGTGACGGTGCTCTTCGCCGATGTCGTGCATTCGATGGACATCGCTGTGGCGGTAGGGGCCGAGCGACTGCGCGAGATAATGACCGAGCTGGTCAACCGCGCGGGCAGGGTAGTGCATCGCTTCGGCGGGGCGGTCGACAAGTTCACCGGCGACGGCATCATGGCTGTGTTCGGCGCGCCAGTCGCCTTGGAGGACCACGCCTTTCGCGCTTGTTTGGCGGCGCTGGACATCCAGCGGGAAGCTGCCATGCTCACTTTCGGCGGCACTACTGCCTCGGAGCGCACCTTGCCCGCCTCGAACTCACCGAAGGACTGCGCGTCATCACTCAGCGCATGCCCAACCCGCGCCGCACCGGCCCAGCACCGTGGAAAGCCATCACCGGAATCACCGGCCCAACCACACTGCCCATCGCATTCGACCCCGGACACTGAACCACAGCCATTCGAGCTAAGCCCCGCTGGCGCCCCGGATACCGAGCCGCTCACCAGGGCCTGGGCCAGGACCTCCCACAGCGCAACGTCCCCGAGCTGTTGCTGTCTTGACCCGAAGTCGGCGCAGCAGCCCCCGTCTCGGACCTCAGATCGAAAGACGCTTGGGCGCTAGAGCTTCTGTCGCAGCGTTGTCCAGGCAAGCCGCTACTCGTGCCGCGACGTGTCCGACCGGCTGAATGCGCTACGGCACCTTCGGCTTGATTTCCTCGATCACCCACTGCGCGTAGTCGAGGTAGGCGTTGACGTCCTTCACCGGCGGAATGGGTACGCCGGTGACCGTCACGCCGAGTTGTGAGAACCAACCGAGCTGATCGATGATTTCCTCGGCGCTCATGCCGGGCCGTTGGGTGGGATCGTCAACGACTCCGTGTCCCTCGCCGATCTGTCACGTGCCGAGGCCGTACAGGACCTCGAACGGTCTGCCGTCGTAGGTCGGCTGGGATTTGATGAAGTTGAGCTTCGCGGGGATGTCAGCGGGGCTCGTCAGCCAAGGGAACCATCCGGACGTGTCGAGTTGCCCTCGTCAACGATCGTGCCAGTGCGCAGATGAGCCGGGTAGCGTAAGTGCGTGCTCGTATTTTCGACGGCAGGCGAGTGGTTACGTGCCCTCGTAGTCGTCCGGGTCCGGCCGGAAGCGGGTGCCGTCGTCGAGGCCGTTGAGCGTCCCCATTTCGTCGTCGGTCAACTCGAAGTCGAACACCTCGAGATTCGACTTGATTCGCTCCGGCGACGACGACCGCGGGATGACGACATTGCCCAGCTGGAGGCTCCAGCGGATCAGCACCTGTGCCGGCGTCTTGCCATGCGCCTGCGCAATCGAGCCGATCGTCGGGTTGTCGAGCAGCTTGCCCACGCCGAGCGGACCGTAGGCCTCGGTGACGACGCCGTACTGGGCGTTGACCGCGCGCAGCTCGGCCTGATTCAGCAGCGGATGCAGCTCGATCTGATTGATCGCCGGGGTGAAGAACGACAGTTCGATGACGTTCGACAGATGCTCGGCGTGAAAGTTGGCCACGCCGATCGACCGGGCACGCCCCGCCTCTTTCTCTTTCATCAGCCCGCCCCAACTGTCGACGTACGCGCCACGCTCCCCGGCCGGCCAGTGGATGAGGTACAGGTCGACGTAGTCCATGCCGAGCCGCTCCAAGCTGGCCTTGCAGGCGTCCTGTGACGCTTGGAAGCCTTGATCGTGGGTGGCCAGCTTGGTCGTGACGAACAGCTCTTCACGCGGTACGCCCGACGCGGCGATGGCCCGGCCGACCGCATCTTCATTGCCATAGGCGGCGGCCGTATCGATCATCCGGTACCCCGCCTCCAGGGCCGCCGACACGGCCCGTTCGGTCTCGGAGTCCGACAGCTCCCCGACGCCGAGGCCGATCACCGGAATCGTGTTCTCGTCGTTGAGAGTGACGGTGGGTATCGCTGCCGCCTCCCCGGTCGATGGGGTCATTGCACCTACCCTGTGAAGTTGAAGGTTCGTGGATCAGGACCCAACCGAGTTCCGTCGCCGAGTGACGAGATGGACGCCATGTCCTGCTCAGTCAGCTCGAAATCGAACACGTCGAAGTTACTCACAATTCGCTCGGGGGTCACCGACTTCGGGATGACTATATTGCCGAGTTGGATATGCCACCTAATCAGTACCTGCGCTGGCGTTTTTCCGCGGGCTTCCGCGACGGCGGTGACCGTTGGATTGCTCAGCAGTGAGCCCTGACCCAACGGACTCCACGCCTCGGTCGCGATGCCCAGTTGAGCATGCGCTTCCCGTAGTTCCTGCTGCTGCAGCAGCGGATGCAACTCGATCTGGTTGACGGCAGGGACAATTCCGGTGGCGTCCACCAGGATTCGCAAGTGTTCCGGTTCGAAGTTGCTGACACCGATTGACCGGATGCGACCCTGGTCGCGAAGGTGCGCGAACGCCTTGAACGTGTCGACGAACGCGTTCTTCGCCGGCATCGGCCAGTGGATGAGGTAGAGGTCGAGGTAGTCAGCCGATCCGGAGAAGCCGAGCCGGTCCATGCTGGCGTCGAACGCCGCAAGCGTGCTGTCGTAACCCTGGTCGGCGTTCCACAACTTGGTGGTGACGAAGACATCCTCGCGTGGCAGACCGGATGTCGCTGCGTTCTCGATGGCCTTACCCACCTCGCGCTCATTGAAGTACCCTGCGGCCGTGTCGATGTGCCGATAGCCGGCGTCCAGCGCGGTCGTCACCGCACGCTCGGTGTCTTCCGGCGGCGTCTGCCAAACGCCAAGTCCTACCTGGGGCATCGAATTACCGTCGTTGAGCGTGATCAAGGGAGCAGCCATGACCCAAAGTCTGCCAGCACACGCGCCTTGGAGTCCGAGCCGCAAGGATACGATCGTCAACACCGCGGCCGGCGTCACGCTGCGCGCACTGCCGCGCATCCCCGACGGTGTCAAACGCCTGATGCTGGGCGGTCGTTCGATCACAGTCGACGGCAACACCCTGGACACGACGCTGCAGCTGATGCTGGCGGGGCAGCGAGCGACCGGCATCGACGGGCTGGCGGCCAACGATGACGTCATCGAGTCGCGGGCTCGCCTGGAGCTACTGGCGGCGAGCTTCAAGCAGGACATCCCGGTGGCGAGGGTGACCAATCTGTCGATCACAGGGCCGGCCGGCCCGATCCCGGCACGGCACTACAGCCCGGTCGCGGCCGGCGTCGCGCCGCTGCTGGTCTTCTACCACGGCGGCGGCCAGGTCATCGGCAGCCTCGACACCCACGACGATCTGTGCCGGAAGATCTGCCGCGACGGTGCCATGCACGTGCTGTCCGTCGACTACCGGCTGGCGCCCGAACACAAGGCACCCGCCGGCGCCGACGATGCCTTCGCAGCATTCGTGTGGGCCGGCGACCACGCCAGCGACCTCGGCGCCGACGCGGACCGAGTGGCCATCGGAGGCGACAGCGCAGGCGGCAATCTTGCCGCGCTGGTAGCGCAGCGTGCGCGCAACGAGGGGCCGGGGCTGCCTGCGCTGCAACTCCTCTTCTATCCCGTCACCAATTACCGCGACGAGACCCGGTCGCAGACGTTGCTCGCCGAGGGCTACTTCCTCACCAAGCACGATCTGAACTGGTTCCGGTCCAGGTACCTCGATGACGCGCAGATCGACGCCTCCGACCCGCGAGTCTCGCCGCTGCTGGCCGACGACCTCACCGGACTGCCGCCCGCGCTGGTGCTCACCGGCGGGTTCGACCCGCTGCGCGACGAGGGCCAGCAGTACGCGGACGCCATGAGCGCCGCAGGCGTCACCGTCGACCATCGGCAGTTCGGCTCGCTCGTGCACGGGTTCGCCAACTTCTTCCCGCTGGGCGGCGGCAGCGCTACCGCCGTCGCCGAAACGATCTCTGCGCTGCGCGCCCATCTCGCCCGTGCATGACAGGGCTCCGATGAGCCGCCGGTACTCTTGACCCGTGGCGACCAAACCCAAAAAGCAAGCCAGCTACGACCTGAAGGCTGCCGACCGCAAGCGCAACCTGGCGATCCAGATCGGGCTGACCGCGATCGTGGTGATCTTCGCCGTCGTGCTGGTGGGTTACATCGTCTTGTCCAACGACAAGAAACCGCAGTCCGGTGAGGCGAAGGCCATCCGGGTCGCGTCGAGCAACGTCATCACGAAGGAAGGCAGCTCCGACCCGAAGGCCGTGCTGTCGCTCTACGAGGACTTCCTGTGCCCGCACTGCGGCCAGTTCGAGCAGCAGTTCGGGCCGACGGTGAGCAAGCTCATCGACAGTGGCGCCGTCGCCGCCGACTACTACATGGTCGGCATCCTGGACCGGCCACAGAACCAGAACTACTCGTCACGCGCGGGCGGCGCCGCCTACTGCGTGGCCGACGAATCCATCGACGCATTCCGGCGTTTCCACGCTGCGTTGTATGCACAGCAGCCTTCCGAGACCGCCGCCGTCTATCCCGACAATGCACGGCTCGTTGAGATCGCGCGCCAAGCGGGCGCCGGTGGCGGCGTCCCGGACTGCATCAACAAGGGCCGGTACACCGAGATGGTGCAGGGGCTCGCCGCGGCCACCGGCATCCAGGCGACCCCGACGATCAAGATCAACGGTCAGGAGTACTCACCGACCACCCCCGACGCGTTGGTCGCCAAGATCAAGGAAACCGTCGGCGAGGTTCCCGGGCTGGACGGCGCCGCACCCCCGGCACCGGCACAGGCACCGGCGCCATGACCGTTGCCGCGCCCAGCGACGTCCAGCCGAGCGAACCCGCGGCGGACACGTCGAACCGCGTGCCGGTCAAGAGGGCCAGCGCGGTCTGGATTCTGGTCGCCGGCGTCGTCGGGCTTGCCGCGGCGATCACGCTGACGATCGAGAAGATCGAGATTCTGATCAACCCCGATTACGTCCCGTCGTGCAGCATCAACCCGGTGCTGTCGTGCGGTTCGGTGATGGTGACCCCGCAGGCGTCGGCATTCGGCTTCCCCAACCCGCTGATCGGCATCGTCTCGTTCACCGTCGTGGTGGTGACGGGTGTGCTCGCGGTCGCACGGATCAGGCTTCCGCGGTGGTACTGGGCAGGCCTGGCCATCGGTACGGGACTCGGTGT
>JBKOYU010000950.1:0-1983 GCA_046725575.1 Actinomycetota bacterium
ATCTGGAAGAGCTTCGACCTGTTCGTGGGCGCGATTCAGGCGTTCATTTTCGCGCTGCTGACGATCTTGTACTTCAGCCAATCGATGGAGCTCGAGGAAGACCATCACTAGCCGACCGAAGATGCAGGACCCACAACCTGGTAGGACCACTACCAGTTATCAAGGAGGATAAGGAATGGATCCCACTATCGCTGCCGGCGCGCTTATCGGCGGTGGACTGATCATGGCCGGCGGTGCAATCGGCGCCGGTATTGGTGACGGTGTCGCTGGTAACGCGCTGATCACCGGGATCGCTCGGCAGCCGGAGGCGCAGGGCCGACTGTTCACACCGTTCTTCATCACCGTTGGTCTGGTTGAGGCTGCCTACTTCATCAACCTGGCGTTCATGGCGCTGTTCGTGTTCGCCACCCCGGTTGCTTAATGCCCGCCATGGCTGACTCGAACGTCGTCCTTTTGGCGGCCGAGGAAGGTGGCCAGAGCAACTTCCTCGTCCCCAACGGCACATTCTTCGTCGTGCTGATCATCTTCTTGATCGTGCTCGGCGTGATCGGCAAGTGGGTTGTGCCGCCGATTTCCAAGGTGCTGCGCGAACGCGACGCCATGGTGAAGCAGACCGTCGAGGACAGCCGCAAGGCAGCCGACCAGTTCGCCGCCGCCGACGGCGACTACCAGGCCGAGATGGCCAAGGCGCGCGGCGAAGCCTCGAAACTTCGTGACGGGGCGCGAGCGGAAGGGCGAGAGGTCCTGGAGGACATGCGAGGCCGGGCTTCCGACGAGGTGGCGTCGACGCTGCAGCAGGCCGACTCGGAGCTGAAGGACCAGGCCCTGTCTATCCAGGCGGACCTGCGGTCGTCGGTCGACACGTTGTCCACGACCCTGGCCAACCGGGTGCTCGGCGTCGAGATCAACGCGGCCACAACGGCTACGGGACGGTAGGGCAATGTCGACATTCATCGGTCAGCTCGTCGGGTTCGCGGTCATCGTGTTCCTGATATGGCGCTACGTGGTGCCGCCTGTGCGCCGGATGATGACCAACCAGCAGGAAAATGTGCGCAAGCAGTTGGAGGACAGCGCCGAGGCCAAGAAGCGGTTGGCCGAGGCCGAGAAGGCGCACGAGAACGCCCTCGAGCAGGCGAAGGCCGAGGCCAAGCAGGTGACCGAGGAGGCGCGGGTGGACGCTCAGCGCATCGTCGAGCAACTGCACGCCCAGGCCGATGCCGAGGTCGAGCGCATCAAAGTGCAAGGTGCCCAGCAGGTTCGGCTCTTGCGTGCCCAGTTGGTTCGTCAGCTGCGCGGGGACCTCGGTGTCGAGTCTGTCCGCCGCGCAGGCGAATTGGTCAGAGAACACGTCTCGGATCCCGATTCGCAGGCGGCCACCGTCGATCGGTTTATCGACGAACTCGATGCGATGGCACCGTCGGAAGCGGTGATCGAAGACCGTGCGACGGCACGGCTGCGCTCTGCGAGCCGGGAGTCGCTGGCGGCCCTCGTCACGAAGTTCGACGAGGCGACGGCCGACCTCAGACCCCGCCAGTTAACTTCGGTGGCCGAGGATTTGGCCTCGGTCGCCAAACTGCTGGCGCGCGAGTCGATCCTGACCCGTCACCTCGCCGACCCGGCCGACGATCCGGCGCCCAAGCAGGGTCTGCTCGAGACGCTGCTAGAAGGCAAGGTCGGCGATACGGCGATGGACGTGCTGAAGGCAGCGGTGTCGGCACGCTGGTCGTCCGACACCAACCTGGTCGACGCCGTCGAACATGCCGCGCGGCTGGCGCTGCTCGTGCGCGCGGAGCGGGAAGACATCGCCGGCGACGTCGAAGAACAACTCTTCCGGTTTAGCCGCATCCTGGATGCTCAGCCGCGGCTGGCCACCCTGCTGAGCGACTACAGCGCGCCCGCCGAGGGTCGGGTCCAGCTGCTGCGCGACGTGCTTGAAAGCGGCTCCGGAGTGAATGCCGCGACGGTCCAGCTGCTTTCACAGAC
>JBKOYU010000993.1:0-7327 GCA_046725575.1 Actinomycetota bacterium
ATACGACGACGATGTCGCGATCGTGCTGTATCGCCACCCGGGTTCCGCGCTTTTGATCGAAACCACCGCGATCCCAGCACGATTGGCCGACATCCGACACCAGCTGGCCGATTGGCTTCTAGGGGTGGGCGTGCCGGACCAGCTCGCCGCGGACATCGTGCTTGTGGTCAACGAGGCCCTCAGCAACAGCGCCGAGCATGCGTATCGCGGGCGGGAGCCGGGGACGATGTGTGTGGAAGCCACGCTCGTCGACGGCCACATTCAGATCCAGGTCATCGACTCGGGTTCGTGGAAGACACCCCCCGCTGACCCGGGCACCCGGGGCCGCGGGCTGCTGCTGATGCGGGCGCTGAGCGAGCGGCTGGACGTCGACGGAACGGCCGAGGGCACCACCGTCGGCATGCGCTTTGCATTCGGAGAAGGGGCAACTCGGCGGACGTTCGCGTGATATGACAACAACGGCAATTTGCGGCTGTCGAGCAGAGGCAGGCGATGCGGGGGATTTCGCGCACGTTCAGGCGGCTTCGCCGTTAGACAACCGGAGGTGCTGGTGACAAAGGTTCCCGGCGCCGACGTGGCCGGACCTGATCCGTTGCGGATTCGGCTGCCTGCCATACCAGCCAGTCTGGCCGTCATTCGCGCCCACCTGCGCAGCTGGCTACCGACGGCCCGAGTCAATCCCACGGCCGCCGCCGACGTCCTGCTCGCCGTCGGAGAGGCCGCCTCCAACGCCGTCGAGCATGCGGTCCGCGGCGCCGCCCGCAACGTGGAGGTGGAGGTCACGGCGTGGGCGACCAATACCGGTCTAGCGTTGACAGTCAAGGACAACGGACGCGGGCATGCGCCGCGGCGGGGTGCGCCAACCCAACGGGGACACGGCAGCAGGCTGATGCGCGCCCTCGTCGACACGGTCACGATCACGCCAACCCCGCAGGGGACCACCGTGGAAATCCGCAAGGAGCTGCATCCATGACCTTCCGAAGACGACCGCGAGTGAGGATCGCAGCGAGGCACGAGTCCCCGAAGACGACCGGGAGTGAGGATCGCAGCGAGGCACGAGCGAGGACCGGAGCGAGCGGGAGTCGAGGCGACGACGGAGGACCGGAGCGAGCGGGAGTCGAGGCATGACCAACAGTCAGTTCCGGCTGTCGGCTGCGGAGGCCGAGCAACCGCCGGTCGTCACCGCCACCGGCGACATCGACCTGGCCAACGTCAACGAGTTCGCCGACGTCCTGAACAGAGCCGCCGCCGACAGCGACGCCATCACGGTCGACCTGTCGGACGTGACCTACTGCGACAGCGCCGCCGTGCGGGCGTTGTTCGCTGTCGCCGCGGCGACCAAACTCGGGCTGATCGTGCCGGCGACGGGGCCGATCATGACGCTGCTGGGCATCTCGGGCCTCGACCGCGTCGCGACCGTGGTGGTCCGCGACTGACCATGGCACCGCTGCACTTTCAACCACGCGAACACCCGCAGCTGGTGGCGCTGATGCACCGCATCCTCGAGCGGATGCAGTCCGATCTGCTCGATGCGCTCGGCCTGGCGATCACCGTCCACGACAAGCGCCATGATGAGCAGCCATCGGTGCTCGCGGCGGTTGGCATTGGCGCTGACCTCGTCAATGCCCAGCTGTCGGGCATCGGTGGCCCCGTTCCGGACGCGTTTGCCCATCAGGTGCCGGTGTTGAGCCTCGACCTGTGGACCGACGACCGTTGGCCCGAGCTGACTTTGGCGGCCATGCATGAGCGCGCACCGCAACACGAGTCGAGCTGGGAACAAGTCCATGGCACCGCTGCCGTGCCCGGTGTCTGGGCCGACGACGCAACCGTCGTCGTCTCATGCACGCTCAGCCAGCCGGCCAGTGCCGCGACAGTGGCCAGCCTGTTCAACCACGAACAGCTCGTCTCCGCAGCGCTGATCACCACCGCGGCGGAGAACGCGACCGCGATCGCGGACATCATCACGGTGCTGCAGTCCCGCGGCGCAATTGAACAGGCCAAGGGCGCGCTGATGGGCCTGGTCCGCTGCGACGCCGAACACGCTTGGAGGATGATGCGCCGCGCCAGCCAGGAATTCAACGTGAAACTACGGGAACTCGCGGTGGCGCTCGTCGAGCACATCAGCGGTGCGCCAGCCGAACAGCCCGACACGGGAACGCCGATCACGCCGGACGAGCGCACGCGCGAGGCCGCCCGCCTGACGTGGGCCGCGCTGTCGGAGGCACCGCTACCGGAGTAGAACGGCTCCCTGGCCGGCCCGCGTGCGGGTGATCGTGGGCGGGTTGTAACCCGCGTCGGCGACGGCTTTGCGTATCGCGTCGGCGATGGGATCGGCCTTCACGACCGGCGCCAGGGCGATCACGCATCCGCCGAACCCACCGCCGGTCATCCGTGCGCCGAGCGCACCCGCCTGCACGGCGGTGTCGGCGATCAGATCGATGTGGTCGGTGGTGATCTCGAAGTCGTCACGCATGGACTCCTGCGATGCGTTGAACAGTTGCCCGATCGCCGTGAAGTCGGACTCCTCAAGCGCCGCAACGACATCCAGCACACGCTGGTTGTCGGTCAGGATGTGCCGGGCACGGCGGGCGTCGACCGGATCGGCCACCGCGGCGAGCATTGCAACTCCACGGTCCTGCACCTCCCGCAGCGCCGACACCCCGAGGTCGGCCGCCGCCCGTTCACACGACGCCCTGCGCGCCGCGTACTCCCCACCCGCATGTTGGTGTGGTGCACGCGAATTGATCAGCAGCAAGGCGACATTGGACGCGTCCGGATCGAACGACACCGGCCGCACGGTCGGCTCGCGAAAGTCGATCATCAACGCCTTACGCGGCTCCCCGCACAGCGAGGCCAGTTGGTCCATCATCCCGGTGGGTGCACCGACATAGTCGTTCTCGGCCCGTTGCGCGATGCGCGCCAGCTCGATCCGATCGATGCGAAGGCCGGCAGCGGTCGTCAGCGCGCCGATGACCGCGCACTCCAGCGCCGCCGACGACGAGACCCCGGAGCCCATCTCGACTTCGCTTGTGATCGATATCGTCCCGCCGAGGATGCGGTGGCCCGCCTCGCGCAGTGCCCACATCACCCCGGCCACATAGCCCGCCCAGTCCTGCACGTCGCCGGGCGCGGTGTCGAGCGGGATCCGGACGTCGCCGTCCTCCTGGTCGCTTCGGACCACGATTTCGGTGCCGTCGTCCGGCACATAGGTCACCACCGTGCGTTCGGGCAGAGCGATGGGCAGTGCGAAACCCAGGTTGTAGTCGGTGTGTTCGCCGATCAGGTTGATCCGGCCCGGCGCCGCGTATCTGATTGCGCTCATGCGCCGACCTCGCGGGCTCGGGCGGCGCATTCGGTGCCGATGATTCGCTCGCAAGCTTCGGTCACTGCCTCGACTCGCGCTCGCTCCGGTCCTCGCTCGTTCCTCGCTGCGATCCTCACTCGCGGTCGTCTTCGGGCGCTCATGCGAGCTCCCGCAGCCGCTGCGCCACGCTCTCCGGGGTGACGTCGCTGATGAACGCATCCATCGCCGACTCAGAGCCGGCAAGGAACTTCAGTTTGGTCGCGCTGCGCCGCACCGACATCAACTCGACGTGGAAGTAGCCTTCCCGCTGTTCGTCTGCGTTGTTGTATTGGTGTAGCGCCGAAATGTAGGGCAGCGCAGTGGGATACATGCGGTCGAACCGGCCGAGCACGTCGAGGTAGATCTGCGCGCAGCCGTCGAGCTCCGCGTCGGTCAGGTCGACGAGGTTGTGCACGAACCGGTTCGGGTAGATGTGCACCTCGACCGGCCATCGCGCGGCGAACGGAACGAACGCGGTGAACAGCTCGGTCCTGGCGATGATGCGGCTGCCGTCGGCGACCTCGTTGGCGAGGATGTCGGTGAACAGGTTGCCGCCGGTGCGGTCTGCGTACGCGCGCGCCTCGCGCAGCATCACCTCCGCGCGCGGGGGCAGATACGGATGGCCGTAGATCTGGCCGTGGGGATGGGTCAATGTCACGCCGATCTCCTCGCCGCGGTTCTCGAAGCAGAACACGTGCGCGATGCCCGGGCGGGCCATCAGATCGGCGGTACGGTGCCGCCACGCGTCGACGACAAGGCGCGCGTGCGGCAGTTGGAGCTCGCTGAACGAACCGGTGTGGTCGCTGGAAAAGCAGATCACCTCGCATCGGCCGTGGCCCGGCGCGGACAGGACCAGGTCGCCGTTGAGGCCGGGAAGGGCGAACGGGGCGGTGCCCGCACCCGAGAGGCTGGGGAACCGGTTCTCGAACACCGCGACGTCGTAGTCGGGAGCGGGGATTTCACTGGTCAGCCCGGTTGGTCCCGGACACAGCGGACATTGATCGGGCGGCGGCTTGTACGTCCGGTCCTGGCGCAACGCCGCGATGATCACCCATTGGCCGGTTTGACGGTCGAATCGCAGCTCGGACTGTTGCTTTCCGCGCTCCGGCAGCGGGCGCTTGTCGGGTACCGGCGCCGGAGTGTGACCTGGCAGGGCGAACAACAACAGCTCGCGGCCGTCCGCCAGCGTCGACCGGGTCGGGGAGGCGGTCATGGCTGCCGCATCACGGTGGCGATGGTCAGGCGCCCGACGTGATCCTCGATGATGCCGCGGTCGCTGACGGCCAGCCCGTCGTCGACGATCAGGTTGTCGACGCGGCGCATCGGGGCGAACACGTTGGTCCCCACTTCGCGGTACTTCGTGTGGTCGGCGAGCACGGTCAATTGCGCACTGATCCCGATCAACGTCCGATTCGTCTGCGCCTCAGCGATATTCGGTGTCGTCAGGCCGGCCTCCGGATCGAACCCGTGTACGCCGAGATACGTGCCGTCCACTCGGAAGGAGCCGATGGCGGCGTCGGCAATCGGACCGACGAGCGCATCCGACGGCGTGCGAACACCGCCGGACAGATACACCTGCGGTGCGTCGGCGGCATCCGCGCCGGGATCGGTCAGCACCTCGAAGACGCTGATGGAGTTCGTCACCACCGTGATCGATGACCGGTGCCGCAGCCTGCGGGCGAACTCGGTGGTTGTGGTGCCCGCGCTGATCGCGATGGTCATGCCGTCCTCGACGGTCTCCGCCGCCGCCACCGCGATCGCCGCCTTCTCCGCGCGCTGTTGACCGGCCTTCATCGACGATCCCGGTTCTTCTCCGCGGTTGTGACGGGTGACCGCACCGCCGTGCACCTTGCGGAGCAGGTTCTGCGCATCCAGCGCGTCCAGGTCACGACGGACGGTCATCTCGGACACGTCGAGCTCGGCGGCCAGGTCGGCGACCCGGACCGCACCACCGGCGTTCAACGCCCGCAAGATCGCGTGGCGGCGTTCAGCGGCGAGCATGGGAACGCACAATATCAAACAGAATTTGTTGAATCGACCCAAATGGTCGCGCTATTGCTGTTAGTTTCTGGTTGTTTCTGACCGAACTTGTGCTGGCTCCGATGAAGGAGTTGATGACTGAGAGATGACTGGGACCACCACGACATTGGCGGCAGACAACGTGCTCCGCCTAACCTCGGATGGCTCGACTACCTGCTTGTCGCGATCTACTTCGTCTTCGTCCTCGGCATTGGCTTCATCGCCCGAAGCCAGATCTCGACGAGCCTGGACTTCTTCCTGTCCGGCCGTCGGCTGCCCGCCTGGGTGACCGGCCTGGCGTTCATCTCGGCCAACCTCGGCGCCGTCGAGATCATGGGCATGTCGGCCAATGGTGCCCAGGTCGGCCTGTCGACCATGCACTACTACTGGATCGGAGCGATCCCGGCCATGCTGTTCCTCGGCGTGGTGATGATGCCGTTCTACTACGGCTCGAAGGTACGCAGCGTTCCCGAGTTCATGCGGCGACGCTTCGGCCCCGGCGCCCACCAAACGGCGCCGCAGACAACCGATCCCGAGCACTGACGCAGGGCTACGCGGAGCGGCGCGCGACCGCCGCCTCGAGCTGCTCCTCGTAGGCGCCCTCGTCGCGGCCCAGCGCGATGGTGGCGGCCGCCATCGCGACGGCGCTGATCGTGATCAGCACGGCGTCGAGTCGACTGACGTCGAGGTGTTCCCCGAGCACCACCGCGCCGAGGAGTACGGCGATAACGGGTTCAAGCACCAGCATCGTCGGCACCGACGTCTGCATCGATCCGGCATGAAACGCAGACTGCTGCAAGAACGTCGCGAACACACCGATCACGACAAGCAGATACAGCACCGGTGCGGTGAGCACTGTGCGCACGCCTTCATGAGTCAGCACGTGCATCACCAGCTTGGTCAGAACGGCGACGACCCCAAACAACACCCCCACCGCGAGAGCGAGTAACACCGCGCGCTTCCATCCCATGGTGCGAGTCGCGATGACGACGCACGCGCAGACGGCGGCCGTGCAGATCACCGCGACCAGTGTGGATGTCGTCAACGAGGCCT
Organism: Actinomycetota bacterium; assembly: GCA_046725575.1. Lineage (GTDB taxonomy): Bacteria > Actinomycetota > Actinomycetes > Mycobacteriales > Mycobacteriaceae > Mycobacterium. The sequence goes on from JBKOYU010000993.1 coordinate 6,416, forward strand.
CATAGTCACCTGGACGGGCCTTCGCCAGCAGGACGAACACCGCCAGCGCCGCCGTCAGCACCACCGCCCATGCCCATTCCCCGCGGGTGACGCGCCGGTGGGCCAGCCGAGCGCTCAACGGCAACGCGAACAGCAGGCCGGAAACCAGGATCGGCTGCACCAACAGCAGCGAGCCTTTCGCGAGCGCCAGCGCCTGGAAGACGTAACCCGCGACGGCGGCCGCGGTGCCTGCCCACCACAGGGGCCGGCGCAGCAGGGTCAGAAACATCACGGAACTCACGCCGTGCTCTTGGGGGACGTCCATGGTGGCGCGTTGGCGCACCACGATGCCGATCGCGAGGAACACCGCGGAGAGCACGGCCAGCAGCACCACGAGACCATGCCCTACCAAAGCGTCGAGTTCCTTTCGGGCCACGGCCACCACACCGAACAAGAACAACATATTCGTCGACGTACCGCCCAGCGCGGGCCGGTCTCAGGATGGTTTCGATGGGTTTCGACGGAGACCGAGTGGGCATCCCGAGCAGATGAGTTTGCGAGGGTTGATTTTGCTGGTGGGGGCGGTCGTGCTGGTCGTGGGTGTGATCGGCCTGCTCATGCCGGTCTCCGTGCCGGGACCCGACAACGGCAGCATCGGGTGCGGCAACGGCCTGGTTCAGGATTCGTCGGCCGCGCAGCATGCGGACAGCAGCAACCCGGCCAACCTGCCGATTCTCAACGAACTCATCCCGCACACCGACTACGTAACCCAGTGCCAATCCGCGGTATCGAGTCGACGGGCGTGGGCCATTCCGGTGGCGGTGGTGGGCCTTGTGGTGATCGCCGGCTCGTTCTTCGTCGCAAGCCGCGCAGGCTCGCGGGCTCCGTGACCGCTAGCTGGCTTCGCGCCCGGCGACCAGATGCAGCCGCGGC
>JBKOYU010000974.1:0-14525 GCA_046725575.1 Actinomycetota bacterium
TCGGGTGTGCAAGCGCGCACCAGAGCCGCGATCCTCGCTGCTACGGCTTCTGCGCTGGCTGCGAACCGGACGGCCACCATGCCGGAGATCGCCACCGTGGCCGGGGTCGGCCGCACAACGCTGCACCGCTACTTCGCCGACCGCGAGACGCTGATCTACGAGGCGACCCTGGACTCGATCCGCGTGCTCACTGAAGCGGTGGACGAGGCCGCCACCGACGACGGACCCGCACTCGACGCGATGCGGCGCTTCATCACCGCAGCCGTCTCAATCGGTGAACGACTGGTCTTCCTCTTCGGTGACCCGGCGGTGCTCCGCGATATCCCACCGGCCCAGTTGAACGAGGAGTTGGTGATCAACCTGATCAAACGGGGACAGGACGAAGGCGTGTTCGACTCTGACCTCAACCCGACCTGGATTCGGCACGCGCTCTACGGATTGATCCTGCGAGGCTGTGAGCAAGCCATGGCCGGTGCACTGCCGCGGCACACCGTCGCGCCACTGATCACCCGGACCTTCGAGCGCGGCATCTGCCCGGCTCCCTAGCGCAGCAGGAATGCGACGAGGACCGCGCTCATTTCCGGGATCGCGTCGCGGCGGATGACTTCATAGCCATGCTCAGCGTCGGCAGGCATAGCAGCCCCGCCCGAGGTGATAGGCCCGTCGCCTTTGCGTGTGACGCGTCGGACTCAAACGCGCCAAGCACAGCGGCCTGCGGTGATAGATCCAATTCCGTTGCCACACTCATCAATTGGTCCGCAACACCTTTGTCGTAGACGCATTGTGCATCGGTGTACCCGACAATCGGCCCGCCGCCGACAGTGGTGCCGTACTCCGCTTCGGTCGGACCGACCTCGAGTGCGAGCGTGAGATCACCGGGCAGCGTGCGACTGGCATACGAACCGCCGATGCCGCCGATCTCCTCGTTCGTCGTCCGTTGACCTGCGCGTTTGCAACGAAGATTAACAAGCTCTCGCGACACGCCGAAGTCTTGTCAAAGTAGCCCGTCGTGTCCTGTCAATCTTCGCTGCATCTCGACAACCGCCACGGTGTTGCGGATACGTTCAGCAGGAACGATGGCCCACCGGCGTTGTGATTACTCCCGTCCGGCCGATGCAGAATATCGAAGGGAACCGCCACCAAACGGCTGGCGGCGGCACAGGAGCCGTGCAGCCGTGGGCCGACCACTGAAAGGTGAGCGCGACACATGATTACTCGGGACTCCGCGGGCGGGGTGGGCGGCGGTTCTCCAAGCACGATCGTTCTCGATGTGAAGGGTTCCGGCGTCCAACCGCCGGTCGCCACTCGAGTGCGTCGGGCGTTCTGGCTGCTGGAGCGCGTCGCGCCCGCAATCGGGTCGCGGTGGGCAACCGAGTTGTGGTGCACCCCACCGGTCATGGAGTCAAGTCTGCGTATGCCGCCTGGCGTCGGACCCGGCCAGCCACTGACAGCACACTGGAACGGACACCGGATCGTGGGGGAGGCCTGGGGCGAGGGGCCACCGGTCTATCTCGTGCACGGGTGGGGCGGGCGTCGCCCACACCTCGGCATGTTCATCAAACCTCTCGTCCAATCAGGTCATCGCGTCATCGCGTTCGACCTGCCCAGCCATAACGAGTCCGATCCGGGTGCGCTCGCACCCGGTCGCACTACCGCCATTGAGTGTGCCGAAGCGGTTGCAGCGATCATCCGGGCCCACGGGCCGGCGCGTGCGGTCGTTGCCCACTCGCTGGGGGCCAACGCGACCGTTTTCGCGGCGGCGTGGGGCACGACGGTCGGGCGTTTGGTGTTCCTCGCGCCGATGGGCGAGTTCCCGATCTATCTGGATCTCTTCGCCGCGCGCCACGGCTTCGGCCGACGGATACGCGCCGGCCTGCATCGGCGTCTTGAACGCCGTATCGGCATGCCGCTAGAGGACACCAACATGGTCCGGGTAGCCGCCCGGACCGACTATCCGCCGCTGCTGCTCATCCACGACCCTGATGACCCCGAGACTCCGTATGCGACTAGCGCAAAGATCGTTGCGTCTTGGCCAGGCGCACGTCTGATGACAACGGCGGGGCTCGGCCGGCTGGCCCATTTCCGAATCCTGAGGCATCGCGCCGCGATTCGCGCTGGCGTCGAATTCATTGGTCCCGCACCGGTTTGAAAGATGCGGGGCGACATGCTCGAACTTGCGCTTTCGCCAACCTCGGCCGCTATCCACATGACCAACAAGGAGTTCCACCTGTTGCCCTTGAAGATCGGGCCCGGTTGTCTTGGGGCTACCCGGATTGGGGCAAGCTGGACGTATGAACAAGATCATCCGTCGTTCGATAGTGATGACCGCCGCAGCTGCGCCGATCGCCGCGTTCTCGATCATGATGTCGGCAACCGGCTCGGCGGAGCCCCTCAACTGCCCGGCCGGACAGTGGTGGGATCCCGTCGCGAACGTGTGTCGGGGTCCAGTGGCAACTGTCCCGCTGGCCTGCCCACCCGGCGAATATTGGAATCCGATATCGAACGTTTGCCGGCCGCTCGGTCAGTATTAAGCCTGGCACCCCCGACATCAGGTACGCGCCGCTGACCGTGAACGGTGTGACCGCGCACACTCCTATAGTGCTTCGAGGTGTGTTGATGGGGCCACCGATCGGGGTGGCTCGGTCAGGTCCCTGGGAGTGGTCGGCACAAGCTCGATAGTTGACGCATAGGTGGCGCAGCGAGTTGTTGCGGTTCAACATGATCGGGTGCTATCGCCGGCTCAGCACCGGGCGCCTCGCCGAAAAGCAGTCAGGACAAAGCCCGGCTGCTACGCGCTACCGGAGCGCATTTGACGACGCATGTGCCGGCGGACCACCGTGCGCACCACGCGGCGTCGCGTGCGGGCCAGCGGACCGGTCGCACGGATCTTGTGGACGAATCGTTCGCCCGACTCCTGCAGTCGGTCTTTGACTTCGTCGATGTCCGTGTCGAGCAAGGTGTGGTGGCGCTTGCGCCACTTGCCGGCGATCATCACTGCTTCGATGTTCGCGATGCTGGCCTGCAGTGCCGTGGCGATCGGATCGTGAGCCGGCCACAGGTTCAGCGCTCGGGCGTCAATGACGACAAGATCGGCTTGCATCCCGGGGGCGATGTGCCCAACCCGGTCGGCCAGGCCCAGGGCTCGCGCGCCGTGGAGCGTCGCCCACGACAGCGCCTGTTTGTTGGTGGGCGCTACGGTCGGCGAGCTTAGGCCGGTTCGGTGTAAGTCCTGCTCATGGGCCAGGCCACGTTGGCGTGCCAAGGTGATCCGGGCGGCGGTGAGAACTTCGCCCGATACCGCTGTTTCGGTGTCGGTACCGAGCGACGGCGCCGCGTGGGCACGCAGCAGTTGTTCGGTGATCGCCGTGCAATGCCCTTGACCCAGTTCGTTTTCCGGTGTGGTGGTGAAGCTGACTCCGGAGTCGGCGAGCCTCTTGACCCATTCGTCGGTCAGACCGGTGCCGTGCACGATGTTGGAGTGCGGACCCCACAAGCCCGCAGCGCCGACGGCATTCCAACCCGGTCCAGGCTTTCCGGCGCTCTGGTGCATCGACGCGATCACGCCGCGTTCGACGGCGGCCCGCAGGTCGGCGATCACCACGTCGGGCGCCGACAATTGCGGGCCCTTGATCGCCATTCCCAGGGTCAGCAGTGGGCTGTTGGCGATGGGGCCGTCGAGGAGGCGATCGATCTCGCGCACGTCATGAGGTTTGGTTGGGCCGCCATGCGGTGTGCCGTGCAAGAACACTGCGCGGATGCCTGCGGTGTTCAGTGCGTCGATGGCGGCGTCGGCGTGTCCAGGCGTCAGGCAGTTATGGCACCAGTCACCCATAGTTGTTGTCCCGCAGTTGATTTGATTCAACGCCCCGGCCAGTGTCCCGATGTGCATGTCTGCTTGGCTGTATCTGCGGGCGACGTGGCCGTGAGTGTGGGCCAGGTATTCCAGCAACGACCAGTCGCCGCCGGCGAACCGCAGCGCGGTCTGCCAGGAGTGCAGGTGGGCGTTGACGAGCCCCGGGGTGACGATACGGCCGGTGAGGTCGACGACGTCGGCGCCGGTCGGATCGAGGCACTCGCCCATAGCGGCTATGCGATCGCCGTCGATGCGTATGTCGATGCACTCGGTGTCGGGCCGATTCGGCGCCAAGGTCACGACCTGCGCGCCGCGCAACAGTATGCGTTTCACTGCCATCTCCCGTTACCAATAATAGCGGATACAGCGTATCCGATATTGTGGGCCGGTGTCAACGGCGGAGGAGTGCCTCCGCGTCGGGTTAGCGCCGCTTCGTCCGCCGTCTGCCGCCGTCGCGCGCGACCTGGCTCAAGCCCTTGATGACGAGGTCCAGCCCGAAGGCGAACTCTTGCTCCAGCGGTACCGGCAGATGCTCGGCCACCCTGGTGATAGCAGGAAAACTCTGTTCATCGAGGGTCTGCCACACCTCGTCCTCATCTGCAGTGTCGGCGCCCGCTGGCCGTAGCTGCGTCGCGAACCCCAAGACGTAGCGCGCCAACGTCGCGCAAGCCTGGGCGGCCAGCGGTGCCGCGAATCCAGATTTGAGCAGCAGCGCGATCGTCTGTTCACGCTGGGCCATCGCGTTGGGTCCTGTCGGAATATGTTCGACCAACAGCGGTGCGACGTGGGGATGGCGTCGGAAAACATCAAAGAGGCTGTGTGCCAACACTTCACACGCCTGCTGCCATTCCATACCGGCGAGCGCCTCGTCGTCGACATGTGCGTCGGCCAGCACGCTGTCGACGACCTGGGCGACCAGGTCTGCCCGTCCGGTGAAGTGCCGGTACAGCGTTGCGGTGCCCGAGTCCAGGCGCTGGGCCAGGTTGCGCATCGACAGGGCGTCGGCGCCTTCTTCGTCAAGCAGCTGAATGGCCGTTGCGATGATCCGCTCCAGCGGCAGCCGCGGGCGGCCTCGGGATCGCCCTGGACTGTGCTCGGCGAACTCGGTGTTCGACGATGACGAGCTCACGTGGCTCAGTATGACCTCTCTTGACACCATCCACAATAACGGCAACACTGTAGCCATTATGAAGGTCGTGGATATCGATGATCACCCTGATTCGCAATTCGCCGCCGTCGACGGGATGCGGATCCACTACAAACGCTCGGGCAGGGGCCCGACCGTGGTGCTGCTGCACGGAAGCGCCTCCTCGCTGTACGGCGTTGCGGCCCTGGCGCAACGACTGTGGCCCTCTTTCGAAGTCATCCGCCCAGACCTGCCGGGGTTCGGGGTGACCGGTCCCCGCCCCGACCGCGACTACCGGGTCGCCACATACGCTGCGACGCTCGCACGCTTCCTGGACGCCATCGGCGTAGAGCGCTGCACGGTCGCCGGCAATTCATTGGGCGGCAACATCGCCTGGAACCTTGCCCTCGACCACGCCGAGCGTCTGACCGGCGTGGTGTTGATCAACGCCACCGGTTACCCGGACAAGGAACTGCCGGCGGCAATGCGACTGGCGCGCAACCCCGTCATCGGTCAGCTGCTGCGCCGGTTCATGCCGCGCCGCGCGGTCGAGCGTAGCCTGCGCCAAGCCGTCGGACCGAACTCCGACATCGTCGATGCCGCGATGGTCGAACGCGCCCACCGCCTGTGGAACCGGCCCGGTAACCGCTCGGCGTTCGTCGATTTCCTCAACACCGACCAACCCGACCGCAGCGCCGAGATCCCCCGCATCAGCGTGCCCACCCTGGTGCTGCGCAGCGCCGACATGGATGGCCAACACTTCAGCCGCGACATCGCCGGCAGCATCGAGAAAGTCCATCCCGACGGCGGGCATCTGCTGCCCGAGGAAGACCCCGCGTGGGTGGCCGAGGCGATCACCGAATTTCTGCTATCCCTTCCTGGGAAAGGAACGCCTCAATGAAGTACTTCGTCGCAGCCGGAGAAGACCATCGACTGGATGCGGCCACGCGGCGCAGTCTGCGCGGCAGCTACATTCAATTATCCGACGGTGTAACGCATTACGAGCTGACAGGACCTGGCGGCGGCGACGTCGTCGTACTGGCGGGCGGGCTGACCATTCCGCTGTTTTACTGGGACGAGTTGGCCAGGGAGTTACACGCCCGCGGACTGCGGACCCTGGCCTACAGCGGCTACGGACGCGGCTACTCCGACCGCATCGTCGCAAGCTACGACCAAGCGCTGTTCGTTCGCCAACTACACGAGCTGATCGAGAACCTCGACCTTCCCCCATCGAGCCATGTCGTCGGCACTTCGATGGGTGCGCTGATCGCGATGGCGTACGTGAGCCAACACGACACCAGCACCGCCACACTGACCCTGGTCGGCCCGGCCGGCCTCAGCAGCCGACCGGTAATCCAGAAACTCTTGTTGGGCAACGACATCACGGCCACCGTCGTCGCCAAACACTTCGGACGCCGGGTCCTCGAGCAGCATCTGGGACACAACGTGGCAGACCCCAATCGTGCGGGCGCACTGGCCGCCATGGTCGGTGACGCCTCCCGATACGAAGGTTCGATCTATGCCTTCTTCCAGACCCTGCAGCACTTCGCGTTGTTCGATCGCGCCGAGCTCTACCGCCGCGCCGGCACACTGTCGGTACCCAAACAGTTGATCTGGGGCAGCGACGATCACGTCACCCCCGTCAGCAGCCTGGATCAGGTACGAGAGCTGCTGCAGCCCAACCAGTGCCATGTCATCGACGACTGCGGGCACATGGCTCCCTTTGAGCGTCCCGCCGTTGTCGCCGACAAACTGGCGGCCTTCTACGACACCTTTCACAGATCGGCTTGACCCATGACAACACCCACCAGCACCACCGACATCCTGATCGTCGGCGCCGGTCCCGTCGGCACGACCTTGGCAGTCGACCTCACCCGCCGCGGCGTGGCGGTACGCCTCATCGACAAAGCGCCGCACGCCTTCGACGGATCCCGTGCCAAAGGGATCCAACCCCGCACCCTTGAGGTTCTCGACGATCTGGGCGCCCTGCCCGACATCATCAACCAGGGCGATCTCTACCCGCCGATGGGTATCCATCTCGGCCCGATCACCGTCCCGTTCCGCATGATGGCCAAAGGCCGGCGCGGCACCGATGTCCCCTTCCCCGACACCTGGCTCATCCCGCAGCACCGCACCGACAGGGCGCTGCACGCACGACTCGAATCTCTAGGCGGGCGTGTCGAATTCGACACCGAGCTGATTAGTTTCACTGACCACGGCACCCACATCACCGCACACGTCGCGCCCTCCGACGGCGCCGAGGACATCACCGCGCGGTATCTCGTCGGCGCCGACGGCGGCGCGAGCCCAGTCCGCAAGATCCTCGGTGTCGAGTTCAGCGGCTCCACCGACGAAGGGGACCGCATGCTGATCGTGGACGCCGCCGTTTCGGGTGGGCTGTCGCGCAGGTACTGGCACGTATGGCCCGGAATCAAGGGCCGCTTCGTCGGCGCGTGTCCGCTGCCACACAGCGACAAATTCCAGTGGATGATCCGACTCTCACCCGACGAACAAGCCCCACAAGACTTAGCTCAGATCAATGCGCGCATCCGAGCTCATACCCGCGACAAGAGGCTCACGTTGCGGGACATCCAGTGGCAGTCGGTGTTTCGCCCCAACATCCGACTCGCCGAGAGCTATCGCCGCGGCCGCGTCCTGCTGGCCGGTGATGCCGCCCACGTACACACCCCCGCGGGTGCCCAGGGCCTGAACACCGGGATGGGTGACGCCTACAACTTGGGCTGGAAACTGGGCCAAGTCCTTGCCGGGGCCGACGATCGACTCGTGGACACCTATGAACAGGAACGCCGGCCCATCGCCGCGGGAGTGCTCGGACTATCCACCAAGAAGTACGAAGGAATCGCCAAGTTCGACCCCTCCAGCATCCGGCGCGGCAAGGACGAAAAACAACTCGGTCTGACTTACCACGGAGGCCCGCTGGCGCCTCTGGCTGCCGATCGCACCGCGACGCTGCATGTCGGTGACCGCGCGCCGAATGCCGACCTCATCGCCGCCGACGGCGAGCGCACGCGGCTGTTCGACGCCTACCGCGGGCCCCACTTCACCGCCATCGCCTACGGCGCACATGCCGCCGCGGCGCTGGCGGAAGTCGACTGGCCCACGGCCGGCGCGCAACTCAAACGCCTCCTCTTCGACACCGACGACAAAGGCGACCACACCGACGGCGTGCTGACCGACCCGACCGGAGAATTCGCCCGGATCTACGGGTTGACCCGCGACACGCTGCTACTGATCCGCCCAGATGGCTACATCGGCCACATCGCAATCCACAACGTCGCCAATCCACCCGCGACGCGGTGCAAGCCATGACCCCGCAGGCGGCAGACGAACACATCACGTTGTCGAAGCGGTCGTGATCACCGACGCAAGGCCGCTTGCATCGGCGCGCCAAAAGCCAAGGCGCCGAAACCACGCTGGCGCGGTCACGGTGCTGCTGGTGTACGCGTTCGCTGTCGTGATGGCCGGCACCACGTTGCCCACCCCGATGTATGCGCTCTATGCCACCACCATGCACTTCACCGTGCTCACCACCACGGTGATCTACGCGACGTACGCCGGTGGAGTGCTGGCCGCGCTGGTGGTGTACGGCCGTTGGTCAGACGCGATCGGTCGGCGTCCGATTCTGCTCGGCGGGGTGGTCCTCGCAATCGCCAGCGACGCGACGTTCCTCACCGCCGACACCGTGCCGGGCTTGGTGGCCGCGCGCGTGCTGTCTGGGCTGTCGGTCGGCCTCTTCACCGGCACGGCCACCGCAGCGGTGATCGAAGTCGCACCGCCGAAGTGGCGCACCAGGGCCGCCATCCTGCGGGCGGTGCGCGACCGGCATGGCACCGAGTCGATCGGTGTCGCGTGGGGTAATCCGATTGCCTGGAACTATTCCGCCACGGTCACGATGAACGGCTTCGCCGCGGCGTTGAAGACCAAGCACCACTACACGTCGGCATCCATCGACGTGAACAACTACTGGGTTGCCGCCGACATGATGTACGGAAACTCGACGGTCAACCCGCTGCCCGACTTCGCAGCCAGTTCCTTCGCCCTCATCGTCGGAGCCAACCCGGTGGTCTCGCACGGCAGCCTGGTCACCACCGGACGCATACGTGAAGTACTGCTGGACATCCCGCGCCGCGGCGGACGCGTCGTCGTGGTCGACCCGCGGCGTACTGAAACCGCCCGGCTCTTCGAGCACGTACCGATCACACCCGGGGCGGACGCGTGGCTACTGATGGCGATGATTCGGGTCATCTTCGACGAGGATCTCCACGACGCGCAGGCACTTGATCGGCAGACCGCAGGTGCTGACGGACGCGTTCCCCAACAAAGGCGGTCGCCGTGCCCAGGCCGCGCGCCTGAGGGCGGCGCTTTCGGCCGGTAGCGATACCGCTCGGGCCTCCCGGATTCTTGCTGCCCTCCAGCTACGACGACTGCAAGACCATCGTTCATCCCGAACTCGGCCGAATCGATGTCGACGCGCAGGTCCTATTCACCGAGAACCGCGCGCAGGCTCTGGTGGTTCTGACCACTCGCCCCAAGCACGGAAAGCCACACCAAGCTTGAGCTGCTCTCAGTTGTAGGACACCAGAAGCTTGCCCTCTGATTACCGGTGTTGCTGCTCTCTTTGCCGGCTCACCGACAGCGGTGTGGAGAACCTTCGTCGCACGCTCGAAGCGCACGCACATCCTGCAATCGAGTGAATAATCGAGCATCACAAGGATATTCAAGATAAGTATGGTGAAAGTCGCCCGCCGACACGGTAATTGGAGTCACCCGGCTTGGATCTGGCCGCCATCGACGATGAGGTTGCTGGCCGTGATCCATGCGGCCCGGTCGGAGGCGAGGAATGCGATGGCTTCGGCGATGTCGGACCCTTCGCCGTTTCGGCCGAGCGGGATCGGGGTGCCACCGGCCTCGGGGGTGTCGGCTCCCCCGGCGTCGATGAGCGCTTGTCTAACCGCGTCGGCACCCGGGGAGGTGACGTTCCCGGGAGTGACCGTGTTGACCCGCACGCCGCGAGGCCCAGCCTCTGCGGCGAGACCTGTGGTGTAGGTGGACAAGGCCGCTTTGGCGGTGGCGTAGTGCAACATCGCCCAGGGTGGGCTCAGCGTCACAGCCGAGGACACGTTGATGATCGAGCCCGTGCCACGGGCGTACAGCGCGGGCAGCAGCGCGGCGTTGAGCCGGACGGCGGCCAGGAAGTTGATGTTGAGATCTTTGACCCATTCGGCGTCGTCGATGTCGAGGACGCCCAATGGATGCGGGGTCGATGCGCCGGCATTGTTGACGATGATGTCGATGTCGCCGAGGATCTCCCGCGCTCGTCGGGCGAGTTCTTTGACACCGTCGAGCGTGGCGACGTCGGCGACCACGTACTCGACGCCTGGAGGCAGCGAGTTCGGTTGCGAGCGGCCGGAGGTGACGACGCGGGCGCCTCCTTTGACGAACCGGGCCACGGTGGCCGCGCCGATGCCCCTACTGCCGCCGGTGATCACGGCAGTCTTGCCGACGAGGTCGAGGAGGGGCGTGGTGGGCACTTGTGGAGCCACGATGGGCGTATTCATGAGACATCTCCTTTGAAATTGATGATCACCGGCCGCCGTCATCGGGAAATTCAGGCCACCGCGAATGTCCGTCTTCGGCAGTCTGTTTCGTGCAGTATCAGAACAGCTACATGTTGTTGACTGTACAGTACATAATCTTAGCTGCTGCAAGGGGTCGCAGCCATCAAGCGATGCCGCCATCGGGACAAGGCACATGACGCTGCGCGGTGGCCTGGACGGCGGCCCCTATTACGTGGTCCGGGCACGGTTATGTACCGCAGTGTCGTTAATGGGTATCGTGGGCGGTATGGCACGTCCCCGCAAGTTCGATGAAGCTCAGGTCGTCGAGGCAAGTCGCGACCTGTTCTGGGATCAGGGGTACGCCGCGACGAGCGTCGACGACCTGAGTGCTGCCACCGGTTTGGGTCGCGGCAGCTTTTACAAGGCGTTCGGCGATAAGCGCAGCATGTTCCTGCGCAGCCTCGAGTTGTATTGCGCCGAGGCCTTCGACGGCATCCGTGCCGAACTCCGCAACCCCGACCTGTCGCCCTACGACCGTCTGGTCGGGCACGTTCGGGCTGCCGCCGCCGACATTGCGTCCGATACCGACCGCCGCGGCTGCCTGCTGGCCAAAAGTGCTGCCGAACTGTCCTCCACGGACCCGGTGGTGGCCAAGCAGGTCAAACGCACGTTGGACGGGTGGCTACGCGAACTGACAGCCACAATCAGCGCCGCCCAAACCGACGGCGACATCCCGTCGGACACCGACGCCAAGTCGATGGCCAGCTTGCTGCTGGCCGTGCTGCGCGGGATGGAGGCACTGCGCAAGGGCGGTGCGTCCGCTGCGACGATCAAGCTGGCCGCAGAACAGGCCATCGCGCTGCTAGCGGCGTGGCCTCCCGCCGCTGGCTAGATCGGCCCGGTCACCACCTCAACGACATCCACTGCTTGTGAACTCCCGCCGGACACAGCGTCCACCCAAGAGCCGGACATGCCAAGCGACGTAGCGGCATGCGTTTCGGTGGCGCCACCGGTCCCGCGTCTGCGCCGGCGGAGATGGCATCGTCGATCGAGCGCGGCTGCGGCACGCCTGGGCCGGCTCATCGACGCCGCCGCACGGAACATCGGTGCTCAGAAGGCACACCTACTCCGCTGGCACCTCGGCCTCTCGCGTTAGGAGGCGAGCTGATCCGCGACCCATAGCACCGCGAGGGTGTGCGCTGTAGGAGAGGCACGCGGTTGCGCTATCGCTGTGGCGGCTTGCCGGCGAAGACAGTGATCGGGACGCGAGTGAGTCGTGCTAATGATTACCCGATTCGGCGAGCCAATCTGCTCTGCGGGCGGCCTCGATCGTGCCGCGCACAGCGCCTACAAGGTCAACGGCATGGCCAACGAGGCTGGCGTGTTCGCTGCCAACGCCTTGTCCGCAAGTTGAGTCGCCGCCTCACTGCGCGGCATAGCGGTTCGCCGCGGCCTGTTTTGAATCGCATAGCGTCGTAGGAAATCTCGGTAGAGGGCCATGGATCACCCCTGTGGGTGGCGATTCATGCTCGACGTTTGGCTGCGAGTGATTCGAGAACTCGCCCCAGCAGGTCCAGAAGGGTGTCCTGTTCCTTCGGTGTGAGTGCTGCGACGGTGTCTTCCTCGAGTGTGCGCCACAGTAGCCCGGCGTTTCCTGTCAGTCTTCGCTGCATCTCGACAAGAGCGCGTGGACTCGACGCGCGGTAGTCGGTCGCTCGTCGTGTCCTCCTCCTTGCAGAGCTCAGACTTCGTGGCCGAATCGCGTCATCGCTGCAGCTGCCACTACCACTGTTGGCGCCGGCAGGTTCCCACATGTACCCGGCTACTGCTGTTGTCTCTGCGGCGGTGTGCCGCTCAGCGGCATCGGACAAACCGGGCTGCTCTCCTACTGCGTCATTCACGAAATAACCACTGAGCCAGGCGATCTCAAAGCTAGCCCACGGCCTGGTCGCCCACGACTGCAAGCAGACGCAAATCCTCCAGAGCCGAAGACCCGGCCGGCGGCGCCAAGACCACCAACCGCTGGTTGTCCGTCGTCGCCAGTACCTCGCAGTCCAGCGTGATGGGGCCCACCCTCGTCAGGAACGTCTTGTGCTGCATGTGCCGCGCGGCCACCTCGTGACGCGCCCACAGCTCGGCGAACTCGGCGCTGTGCTCCAGCAGGCTTTCGACGAGTTCACGCATGTCGGCGTCGCCCCGCCGGCGGGCCCACGCCGCCCGCAGGTCGGCCACCATGGTCCGACTGTGCTCGTCGTGGTCCTCCACAGGAGCCGTCTCGCGAGCGCGCGGGTCTTTGAACCACTGCCAGATCATGCTCGCCCGCAGCCCGGTATCGCCGGCGACACGGTCACCCATCAACACCTTGGCCAGCTCGTTCTGCGCAAGCACGACGTTGGTGTCGGAGCAGACGAAGGCGGCGGCATCGCGCATCTGGTCGAGGACGAACAGCAGGGCAGGTCGAACGTGGACCGAAAGGCCGCCGCGGTCAGGGACGGCGTGGCCCGCCAGTCGGTACAGATGATCCGTCTCGTCGTCAGTCAGGCGCAGTGCGCGCGCGAGCGCACGCAACATCTGCGGCGACGGCTGTGCGCTCCGCGCCTGTTCCAGCCTGACGTAGTAGTCCACCGACATTCCCGTCAGCTGCGCAACTTCTTCGCGGCGTAGGCCTGCGGTGCGTCGGCGCACACCCGCGGGCAGTCCCACCTCGGCCGGTCTCACCGCCTCTCGGCGGCGGCGAATGAACTCGACCAACGCCTGACGATCCATCAATCCATTGTCGCTTAGGCAAGTACGCGTAGGCAGGGACTCGCAGTCCTAGGTTCGACGCGTCGTGGTGGCACTGCCTGTTTCGACGAAGACTGGCTCTATGCGAACCAACTCACTCGGAACTCTGACCACATCGGCGGTCGGCCTCGGCTGTATGGGCATGTCGGGAGCGTACGGCGAAGCCGACCGCGCCGAGAGCATCGCCACCGTGCACGCCGCGCTCGACGCAGGAATCACGCTGCTGGACACCGGCGACTTTTACGGCATGGGGCACAACGAACTACTGCTCGGCGAGGCGCTGCGGTCCACATCCCGTGACACTTATCAACTCAGCGTGAAGTTCGGCGGCCAGCTCGGACCCGACGGTTCATGGGTCGGCTACGACGCCCGCCCCGCCGCGGTGAAAGCCGCCGCTGCTTACTCGCTGCAGCGGCTCGGCGTCGGCTACATCGACATCTACCGGCCGGCGCGCCTGGATCCTGCTGTGCCCATTGAGGACACCGTCGGCGCCATCGGTGAGCTTGTCGACGCCGGGTACGTGCGGCACATCGGATTGTCGGAGGTGGGATCGGCCACGATCCGCCGCGCCGCCGCGGTCCGTCCGATCAGCGACCTGCAGATCGAGTACTCACTGATGTCGCGCGGCGTCGAGCGCGAGATCCTCGACACCTGCCGCGAATTGGCGATCGGCGTGACCGCGTACGGTGTGCTGTCTCGCGGACTGATCGGCGGGCACTGGACGAAATCCAGTGGGCCCGGTGATTTCCGGTCCGCGTCGCCCCGCTTCTCAGGCGCCAACATTGACCGGAACCTGGCCCTGGTCGAGACGCTGCGCGGCGTCGCCGACGAACTCGGCGTGTCGGTGGCACAGGCGGCAATCGCCTGGGTGGCTTCCCGCGGGTCCGACATAGTGCCGTTGATCGGCGCACGCACGCGCACACGGTTGACCGAGGCACTCGGCGCGGTCGATGTGGCGCTGGCCGACGACCAGTTGGCACGAATCGAAGCGGCTGTCCCGGCCGAACAAGTGGCCGGCGACCGCTATCCCGCGGCACATATGGCGGCCCTTGACTCGGAGCGCTGAGCCTCCACTGTAGGCGATCAGCTCGCGCCGAAACGGCTCGGCCAGACGTGCGAAGTCCTCGCCGCCGCGATCAGTGATGGTGCTCATGAGGATTCGGTACCCCGTAGGTGTCGTGCC
>JBKOYU010000978.1:0-1305 GCA_046725575.1 Actinomycetota bacterium
GAGATGACCGGAACCACATGGATCGACGAGGCCGGATCGTTCAATCTGCCTGTCGTGCTGTCGAATACGCACGCGGTCGGCGCCTGCCACACCGGCGTCGTCAGCTGGGTCAACCGGATCAAGCCGCGGCTCGCCCGGCAGCGGCTGCTGGCCGTCTGCGCCGAGACGTGGGACGGCTACCTCAACGACATCAACGGCGGCATGGGACTGTACTTCGCGTTCCTGGGGTTGACGCAGTTCGTCCAAATCCCCCACGGTGCAGCGGGATACGGCTTCGGGGCGACGGTACTGGAAGCCAGCGTCGTCTACCTGTTCCCGGGAGCGCTCACCGGCTTCCTGGTGGCGTTGGCCAGCGGCCGCTTCATCGACCGGTTCGGTGCGAGGCCGGTCCTTATGATCGCGGCGCTCGCCGGCATCGTCGGCTTCCTGTTCATCGCGCTGGCTCACCATGCGCCGTGGCAGATCATCGCGGCCAGCATTCTGGCCAACGCCTACATCGCCCTGGGGTACGGCGCGCTGCCCGCGTTGGTCGTCGCGGAGGTCGACGCCGGCGAGACCGGAGTGGCCACGAGCATGAACGCGATCGCACGCACCGTCGGCAGCTCAACGGCCGCCGCTCTGGTCGCGGTGTTGCTGGGCCGCACGATCCCCGGCACCCGCCTGCCGGTGGAGAGCAGTTTCGTCGCGATCTTTGTGGGCGGCGCAATCACCGCGGCGCTGGCGATGCTGTTGATCGCGTTCTCGCGTCCACGCGAACGAGCTATCGAATCCGTCGAGGCGCGATACGAATCTCGTGCCATGAACCACGAGTGGGGTTAGTCGGACGACGATCAAGCGGCGAGGTACGAGCCGCGTTGAGGAGTCCGACTCGAGGACTAACGAAGCGCCGCGAGATTTTCGACGGACTTGCGGACGTCGGACTCCAGCACCTTCGCGACGAGCCGCCCCACCGGGGTGCTGAGCAGACCGCCGGAGAGGTCCGCGACCACCTGGAAGGTGCTTCCGGGTTGGTCATCCCTCACGCACAGGGTCAGCACGATCTTGATTCCCGGCCTGCCCCTGCCCACTATCTCGATCAACTTCGGTTCGTCGTAGCGGGTGACGCGCCAGTGCACGACGTTGCGAAAGCCCTTCACTTTGACGCACGACGACACGCAGGTACCAACCTCGATCTGCGACGGGACCTCGCTGCGCCAGCCGCCGAAGATCGTCAGCCATTCGTCGAAGCGACGCAGATCCGACGCGAGCGCCCACGCCTTTTCCGGACTGAGATCCGACGACACCGCGACGTCAACCTTTGCCATC
>JBKOYU010001080.1:0-5181 GCA_046725575.1 Actinomycetota bacterium
AGTGTGAACGGTGCAACTATGCGAAAGAAGCACCGGGCTGGCGCGTGACCGCTGGCGACGAGAATGGCTTGCACACAGCGGAATTCGTTACGCCCACCGGGGCCCGGTATCGCTCGACCGCGCCGCCTTTGCCGGGGGCACCGTTGATCGCGGTCAGCGAAGTCGAAGTCAGGATAAGCGTTGCCCTCGCCGACCTACACGCGGCCTAACACGTCAGTACATCTATGCGCTCGCGGTGATCACTTGGTGCGTCCTCGGCGATGGTCCTGGCGCCGTATGCGGTGTGCTCGCGGCGATCGGCGGGCCGATCGTCGAAGCCGTGCTCGCAGGGGGCGGGGTGTTCCGCTATGCCGACGACTCGGATGCCTTGTTCGGGGTGGCGCCGTGGCTACCCGCGCTGTATTTCGCATTCGGCGTTGTGGTGGCGATGCTCGCCGAAATCGCCGCCAAGGACCGGCAGCCGAGCGTCAGATCGTCTGCTTCCGGCACGCCAGCGCCGCGCTGATCGACCTGCGAAAGTGCTTGCGGCGACGGGTCACTCTAGTCACTGGTCGGCGACCGTGGTGTGGGTGCGAAGCGTGATGTCGCATGCGCTATCACGTTTCAGGGACGCATATCCCCTCGATCTTGTGACGGAAGTGAACGGCGAGGCAACTACGGCAGCAGCGCCCGCAGCTCCTCGACGAACCGCACGGACTCACGGCGGTCACCCGAAAGTGGTTGCAGCAGCAGCGTCGTGGCTCCGACCTCCGCATAGGCGGCCAGCCGCTCCTTGACGAAGCCGCGCGGACCCACCAGCGACATACTCCGCACCAGCTCGTCGGGCACCGCCGAGATGGCTTCGGCCTTCTTGCCCGCGAGGTAGAGGTCCTGGATGTGGTTGGCCACCTCACCGAAACCGTAGCGGGTCGCCAGATTGTGGTAAAAGTTGCGGCCACGAGCACCCATGCCGCCGATGTAAAGCGCCAATTGTGGCTTGACCCAAGCCAATCGGTCGTCGACGTCGTCACCGATGGCCAGCGGAGCACTGACCATGATGTCCAGCGGGCCCAGCTCCGGGTCACGCTTGGCATACCCGGACCGCAGCGACTCGCCCCACACGTCGTCGGCCTTCTCCGGGTAGAAGAACACCGGCTGCCAACCCTCGGCGATCTCGGCGGTGAGCTCGACATTCTTCGGGCCCAGCGCCGCGATTGTGATCGGAATGCGGTCGCGCACAGGATGATTGATCAACTGCAGCGGCTTGCCCAGGCCCGTGCCCCGGTCGGCCGGCAGCGGAATCTGGTAGTACTTCCCGTCATAGGTGACCCGTTCGCGGCGCCACACCTGCCGGCAGATGTCGACCACTTCGCGGGTCCGCCCGAGCGGCGCGTCGAACGGCACGCCGTGGAAGCCCTCCATAACCTGCGGTCCCGACGTGCCGATCCCCAGCCGGAAGCGGCCGTCGGACACATAGTCGAGTCCGGCTGCCGTCATGGCCAGCAGCGAAGGGGTGCGGATATAGATGGGGACCACGCCGGTGCCGAGTTCGATCCGCGACGTCCTGGCCGCCAGGAAGCCCAGCTGGCTGATCGCGTCATACGAGTAGGCCTCGGCCACCAGCGCGATGTCGACGCCGATCTTCTCCAGCTCGACGACCTCGTCGACGGCCTCCAGAAAGCCGCCGGCGTAGTTGAGAAAGATCCCTGTCCGCATCATCGAGTTATACACCCAACCGGTTGGTTGGCCTGTTTCAGGGCTTCAACAGGGCGACGACCTTGTCCTCGATGTCCACCGGATCGTCGGCGAAGGGATCCACGACGGGTGCCTTCGGCAGGTCGATCTCGGGGTCAGCGAAGTCGCCGTACATCTTGTCCCCGGCCAGCGTGTGCAGCAGATAGCCGGTCAGCAGCGCCCGCACCACGTTCTGCGTACTGCGGTCGGCGCCGGGCAGTCCGACGACGCGGGCCAGTCGCCTGCCCTCGATCAGGCCGCCTGGCTTGGCCTTGCGCACCGTGCGAAGCGTCGCGCCCTTCCAAACCCGGGCCAGCTCAACGGCGTTGGAGCGCAACGTCATCGGGTCGCCCGGCGCGGTGAGCACCAGGCCAGGCACCGGTAGCGATGCCGCGGGCTGCTCCGCTGGCGGCTTGGTCTGCGTCGGAAACAAGGCGGCGACGGCCTTCGGCTTGGCAGGCATCCCTGCGGCCGCGAACACTGCCGCGGAACCGCCGAAACCGTGCCCGACGACACCGAGTTTCGTCGGGTGCACGCTGATCTTTCCCGGACCCAGCCGCACGCCCGCGATGATGTCCAACGTCGTGCCCAAGTCGAACGCCAGATTGAGCACCGACGGCGCGACACTCTTCTCGGTGTCGGGCGCCCCAACCACGATGCCCCACGACGCCAGATGCTCGAGCGTGCCCTCGTAGCGGTCCACTGCCGCCAGCCAGTCATGCCCGAACGCCACACCCGCCAGATTCAGCCCGGACTCTGGGGTATAGACGACGCCGGGCAGCCCGGCAAAGGCCAGGTCACCACGCAAAACGCGGTGCGGGCCGCGGCGGGTCAAAGCGGTGAATAGCTTCTTCGTGCGGGCCACCATCAGACCGTAGCTCAACCGCCAGCACGGCCGGGCAGCCGAGCCTCGAGGTTGCGGAGGATCTCGTCGAAGCGGTCGGAGTCTTCGAAGTGGAACCCGTGTCCGGTGTCGACGCGGTGGAACTCGACGTCGTGGAGCAGCGTCCTGGCGCGTTCGGCGTCGTTGCCGTCCATTGCAGCGAGCAGGATGCCATTGTCGTCGTAACTCCAGTTGGCGTGGATCAATGCGGTGGGCCCGCTGATGCGGCCGAGTGTCTGCGCGTGGTCGAAACCTTCGTGAAAGCTGTTGTTGTAGAACGTCTCTCCGAATCTCGGGTCGTATGTGTCCATGGCACGTAGCATTTCGTTGAATATCGGTGGCAATGCGAGGAGTCTGACCGGTTCCTCGGGATGGTGTTCGTGGTACGAAAGCGCCATCTTCTGCAAGGGGCGCTTGAGGCCCTTGAACAAGTCCCATATGGCCGCGTGACGTATGAAGTAGCCAGTGAAGTCCGTTTCACCGCTGCGCAGGAACTCGTGCGCGGCGGTGGCCACGCCGACGTAGTTGAATGTCTTGGTGGCGCGGGGCAGCACAGAGGAGAAGAACGGGGGATCCTCCAGCACGACGGCGCGTACCAATTCGGGTGCATCGGCCGCCAAGATCGCGGCGATCAGTCCGCCCGAGGAGTGGCCGACGACCGTCGCGGGCCCGCCCACCACATCGGTCAGAAATCGGTTCATATCGGCCGCCAACGCCCGTCCGGTGTACTTGTCCGGCGTATGGGCTGATCGGCCGTGGCCGCAGCAATCGACCGCGAACACGTGGTAGCGCTTCGACAACTCGGGCAGCACCCGGCTCCAGCTGCGCCAGTCGGTCAACTGCCCGTGGATCAACAGCAGTGGCGGCCCGGCGTCGGGTCCCTCGGCGTAGTTGAGCCGTGAACCGTTGATCGTGGCCTGCTTCTCGACGAAGCCGGCACGTTCGACCCGTGTCGGGTCCTGTTCGGCGTAGTTCACGTTGCGCAGCCCGTATCCGGCCGCCACGATGACGAGCACGGCGACGAGCCCAATCGAGATCCGCAGTGCGGTCATTCGGGAAATTGCTCGAACAGGTCTGGGCGCACGATCGCGATGCCGCGCCGCACATCGGCAAGCAGCAGCAGTGTGTCGCCCGGCTTGATCTCGAACAGGTCGCGGGCGGCCTTTGGAATCACAATCTGGCCCTTTTCGCCCACACGGACCGTGCTGGCGTATTTCCCGTCCTCGGAAGTCACGATGCTCCTCGCGAAGTGGCACTGGTAATACCAGTATAACTGATACCACCAGTACGACTCCTGTCGGGAAGGTCGGCGGATCGGGCTGCACTACTCTGGATGCCTATGTGTGGAATCGTCGGCTACGTCGGGCAGCGTCCTGCCTGTGACATCGTGGTCGACGCGCTGCGCCGAATGGAATACCGCGGTTACGACTCGGCCGGGGTCGCGCTGATCGACGGCCGTGGTGGCCTCACGGTGCGCCGTCGCGCGGGCCGGCTGGCCAACCTCGAGGCCGCCCTCGCCGAGACGGACGACGCCAGCCTCGCCGGCAGCACTGGACTCGGTCACACTCGCTGGGCGACCCACGGCAGGCCCACCGACCGCAACGCACACCCGCACCGCGATGTCGCGGGCAAGATCGCGGTCGTCCACAACGGGATCATCGAAAACTACGCGCCGCTGCGCGCGGAGCTGGAAACCGCAGGGGTCGAGTTCGCCAGCGACACCGACACCGAGGTCGCTGTTCACCTGGTCTCCAGGCAGTACAACCACGGCGACACCGCCGGCGACTTCGTGGCCTCCGTGCTCGCGGTGCTGCGCCGGCTCGAGGGCCATTTCACGCTGGTATTCGCCAACGCCGACGAGCCGGGCATGATGGTCGCCGCTCGCCGCTCCACGCCGCTGGTTGTCGGTGTGGGCGACGGCGAAATGTTCATCGGCTCCGACGTGGCGGCATTCATCGAGCACACCCGCGACGCCATCGAGCTCGGTCAGGACCAGGCGGTGGTGATCACCGCCGACAGTTACCGCATCACCGATTTCCACGGCGATCCCGACGTCGACTTCCGTGCGTTCCATATCGACTGGGACCTCTCGGCCGCTGAAAAGGGTGGCTACGAGTACTTCATGCTCAAGGAGATCGCGGAGCAGCCCACGGCGGTCGCGGACACGCTGCTCGGCCACTTCGTCGACGGCCGCATCGTACTCGACGAGCAGAGGCTTTCCGACCAGGAGATGCGTGAGATCGACAAAGTGTTCGTCGTGGCCTGCGGGACGGCGTATCACTCTGGGCTGCTGGCCAAGTACGCCATCGAGCACTGGACTCGGCTGCCGGTCGAGGTTGAGCTGGCCAGCGAATTCCGTTACCGCGACGCGGTTTTGGATCGACACACGCTTGTCGTCGCCATCTCGCAATCCGGCGAGACGGCCGACACGCTGGAAGCGGTGCGTCATGCCAAGGAGCAGAAGGCCAAAGTGCTGGCCATCTGCAACACCAACGGCAGCCAGATCCCGCGGGAGTGCGACGCGGTGCTCTACACGCGCGCCGGGCCGGAGATCGGCGTCGCGTCCACCAAGACGTTCCTTGCTC
>JBKOYU010000922.1:0-11964 GCA_046725575.1 Actinomycetota bacterium
CCGCGGCGTTGTGCAGCGCAGGCGACATCGACCGGTCGCGCATGGTTGCCGACGCCGCGCTCGATGCGGCCGATCGCCGGGGAATCATCCCGCTGTGCTGGGCGTTGGCGTGCCTGTTGGCCGACATCGGCAGCGGCCGTCACACGGCGACAGACGTGGTGAGGATTCGTAACGAATGCGCAGCTACGGTGCGTCGCCGGGGCGGCGAGTTGGCGGAGCGCTGACAATGGTCGCGCCATTCGGATCGTTATTGTTTAGCTGACGTCCACACTTCGGGGACGTGTCCCTCACGTAACGCTGGAGATACCACTCACGATGACAATTTCGGGAGAACGTCTCGATACTGTCGTTGCTGAGGCGGTGGCGGGCAACCGGGACGCGCTCCGGGAGGTGCTGGAGATCATCCGTCCGATCGTGGTTCGGTACTGCCGGGCAAGGGTTGGGACGACGGAGCGGAGCGGTCTTTCAGCAGATGACGTCGCACAGGAGGTGTGCTTGGCCGCCATCACGGCGCTACCGCGCTACAAGGATCAGGGACGGCCGTTCCTGGCCTTTGTGTACGGTATCGCCGCGCACAAGGTTGCTGACGCGCATCGCGCAGCCGCCAGGAATCGCGCCGACCCGACCGATGTCGTGCCGGAGCGGTATTCGCTGGAAGCGGGCCCCGAGCAGACGGCTCTGGACGCCGAGTCGTCGGCGCGGATGAACAAGCTGCTGGCCGTGCTGCCCGAGAAGCAGCGCGAGATCCTGATCCTGCGCGTGGTCGTCGGCATGAGCGCCGAGGAGACTGCCGAGGCGGTCGGATCTACGCCCGGCGCGGTCCGGGTCGCGCAGCACCGGGCGCTGGCGCGACTGAAATCCGAAATCATCGCGACGGGGCACGACTATGCCTGATTTCGGACGCTGGACTTCCAACGGGGGCGATCCGTCGCTCAACGAGATCAACCGCACGGACCGGTTCCTCGACGCACTGGCATCGCAGCAGCCGGTGTACGCAACCGATCCGGGTGAGGCCGAGCTGGCCCAACTGCTCGCGGGCTGGCGCGACGAGGTTCGCACGCCGCCGCTGATGGCACCCGTCACGCCGCGCGATGCAACGATCGCATTGCGGCGCGCGGTCGAGGCGCGCAAGCGCACCCGCGCGTCGATGGCGCTTGTGGGCTCGGTCGCTGCGGCCGTGTTGTGCCTCGGTGGTTTCGGCGCGGTGGTGGCCGGTGCCGGTCCGGGCGACCCGCTGTATGGCCTCCACACGATGCTGTTCGGCGAGCAGCAGCAGACCCGCACCGATCAGGTGGCGCTCGCCTCGCAGCAGCTGGCAGAGGTGCAGCATCTGATCGACGAGGGCCAGTGGCAGGCCGCCCAGGACAAGCTGCAGACGCTGACGACGACCGTCGCGACGGTCAATGACGTTGAGCAAAAACAAGAATTGGTCACTCAGTGGCAAGCGCTGACGGTGAAGGTCGAGGCACAGGACCCGAACGCAACCCTGCCGCCGGGCGTCGCGCCGCCGCCGATGCCCGAGCCGGTGGTCGTTGCGCCGGGGCCGGGCTCGACCACATCGACAACCACGTCGTCGGAGACGAGCAGCTCGACATCGTCATCGTCGGAGACCACCACCCCGTCGTCCGAGACGACGCAGTCGACCACGACGAGCTCACCGACATCGAGCTCGCCGGCGCCTGAGCCACCACCGCCGAGTGGCACCCCGACGACGACGACCCCGCCGTCGACCACGACAACGACGACGACCCACGCGGTCACGACGACGACCACCACCTCGCAGGCCGCTGCCCCGCCCGTCGCTGGGCCGCCGGCTGCCGGCGGTGGTGCCCCCGCCGCTGGGCCGCCCGCCGGTGGTGGCGCGCCGGCGGCTGGAGGCGATGGTGGCTCGCCGGTCGGTGGCGGTGCGCAAGTCGTCGCGCCCCCGACGACGGTCACCTCAGAGGTGCCGCGACAGCGCGGTCAGGAAAGTCCGGTGACGGAAACCCAGGCGACGGAGACCAATCCGGTCACGACGACCACGCTGTTGATGCCGCCGCCCAAGAAGCGCGGCGACGGCGACTAGCGGGTTCAGCCCTCAGCGATATCCGTCGCTGTCCGACGTGGCTTCATTGAGCGACGCGTCGGCGTAGCCGCGGCAGTAATCCCAGGTCACGTAGGCGTCGGGTTCGGGGTCGTAGGCCGGCTCATGTGGACGCACGGTGCCGTCGACCAGCAGCTGCAGCAGGTTGGAGCGCAGCATGTCCCAATCGTGATAGTGGTCCTGCTGGCATTCGTCGCAGCACACCACCAGCCCGCGAATTCCCTTGTGCGCCAACAGCGCCTCGTATACCGCCAGGTCGGCGAGATCGGCCTCGACCGCGGTCCGCTCCTGCGGGTCCAGCGGCTGGCCCGGCTCAAGTGCATCAAGAGCCGCCGAGGGGTCACACGGGTCATCGGCGAACGGATCGGGCGGCAAACCCGGTGGGAGGTGATCGCGCACGAGTCCACATTACGCAGCGGTACTGGCATCGCGCCAGCCGTTGACCGGCAAGCCACCTGGGGATCTGCAACGTCGTGTGGGGCCAAGGCGGCGACGTCAATGCCGATAAGATGGGTATCTAGCTCGACGCCGATGGAAGGCCCACCCATGTCGATCGCTGAAAGCAGCATTCCCATCGCCGTTCCGGTGCCGACCGGCGGCGATGATCCGACCAAGGTCGCGATGCTCGGGCTCACGTTCGACGACGTCCTGCTGCTGCCCGCGGCCTCCGATGTGGTGCCGTCCACTGCCGACACGTCCAGCCAACTGACCAAGAAGATCCGGCTGAGGGTGCCGTTGGTCAGCTCGGCGATGGACACCGTGACCGAGTCCCGGATGGCGATCGCGATGGCCCGGGCCGGCGGCATGGGCGTGCTTCACCGCAACCTTCCGGTGGCCGAGCAGGCCGGCCAGGTCGAGACGGTCAAGCGGTCCGAGGCGGGCATGGTCACCGATCCGGTCACCTGCTCGCCAGACAACACGCTGGCCGAGGTCGACGCCATGTGCGCGCGGTTCCGGATCTCGGGGCTGCCCGTGGTCGATGCCGACGGCGCGCTGGTCGGCATCATCACCAACCGCGACATGCGCTTCGAAGTCGACATGAGCAAGCCCGTCTCCGAGGTGATGACCAAGGCGCCGCTGATCACTGCGCAGGAGGGTGTTTCGGCGGAGGCGGCGCTAGGTCTGTTGCGCCGCCACAAGATTGAGAAGCTGCCGATTGTCGACGGGCACGGCAAGCTCACCGGGCTGATCACCGTCAAGGATTTCGTCAAGACGGAGCAGTTCCCGCTGGCCACCAAGGACAGCGACGGTCGGCTGCTGGTCGGCGCGGCCGTGGGTGTCGGCGACGATTCATGGACGCGCGCAATGACTCTCGTGGACGCCGGTGTCGACGTGGTGATCGTGGACACCGCGCATGCGCACAACCGGCTGGTGCTCGACATGGTGCACCGGCTCAAGACCGTCGTGGGCGACCGGGTCGAGGTGATCGGCGGCAACGTCGCGACCCGGGCCGCTGCGTCCGCGTTGGTGCAGGCCGGCGCCGACGCGGTGAAGGTTGGTGTCGGGCCGGGGTCCATCTGCACCACAAGGGTGGTCGCGGGTGTCGGCGCACCGCAGATCACCGCGATCCTGGAGGCCGTCGCCGCATGCGCCCCGGCGGGCGTGCCCGTCATCGCCGACGGCGGGCTGCAGTACTCCGGTGACATCGCCAAGGCGCTGGCGGCCGGTGCGTCCACCACGATGCTGGGCTCGCTACTGGCAGGCACCGCTGAGTCGCCGGGCGAGCTGATCTTCGTAAACGGCAAGCAGTTCAAGAGCTACCGCGGCATGGGTTCCCTGGGCGCGATGCAGGGCCGCGGTAGCGCTGGAAGTACTGGCAGGTCCTATTCAAAGGACCGCTACTTCCAGGACGACGCGCTCTCCGAGGACAAGCTGGTGCCGGAGGGGATCGAGGGCCGGGTCCCATTCCGCGGCCCGCTCTCGACCGTGATCCACCAGCTCACCGGGGGCCTGCGCGCGGCCATGGGCTACACCGGTGCGGCGACCATCGAGCAGTTGCAGCAGGCGCAGTTCGTGCAGATCACCGCGGCGGGGTTGAAGGAGAGCCACCCGCACGACATCGCGATGACCGTCGAGGCGCCCAACTACTCGAGCCGCTAGAGAGCAGGCATCTTTCCAATGATTCGCCGTTCGCAGGCGTCCCCGCGCGTCGAAATGTACGTTTTGGACGTCGCTTCTCGAACTTTCTGTACAAAACGTGCATCTCGCGAGAGCAGGCTAACTAGTCATGCGTGACATGGTTGAAATCGGCATGGGCAGAACCGCCCGTCGCACCTATGAACTCGACGACATAAATATCGTGCCGTCGCGGCGGACCCGGTCCTCCCAGGACGTGTCCACGACGTGGCAGTTGGATGCGTACCGGTTCGAGATCCCGGTGGTGGCGCATCCGACCGACGCGCTGGTGTCGTCGGAATTCGCCATAGAGCTGGGCCGCATCGGCGGCCTTGGCGTGCTCAACGGTGAGGGCCTGATCGGTCGTCATGCCGATGTCGAGGAGAAGATCGCCCAGGTCATCGCGGCCGCCGAGAAGGAGCCGGAACCGTCGGCTGCCATCCGGCTGCTGCAGCAATTGCATTCGGCCCCATTGGATCCCGATCTGCTGGGTGCCGCGGTAGCGCGGATCCGCGAGGCCGGGGTGACGACGGCCGTGCGGGTCAGCCCGCAGAACGCGCAGGCGCTGACGCCGTCCCTGATCGCTGCGGGGATCGACCTGCTGGTCATCCAGGGCACCATCGTTTCGGCCGAACGCGTCGCGCAGGACGGCGAGCCGCTGAACCTGAAGACCTTCATCTCCGAACTCGATGTGCCCGTGGTCGCCGGTGGTGTGCTCGACCACCGCACGGCGCTGCACCTGATGCGCACCGGCGCGGCCGGGGTCATCGTCGGCTACGGGTCGACGACCGGTGTCACGACTAGTGACGAGGTGCTGGGCATCAGCGTGCCGATGGCCACCGCGATCGCCGACGCCGCCGCAGCGCGTCGCGAGTACCTCGACGAGACCGGCGGTCGGTACGTGCACGTGCTGGCCGACGGCGACATCCACACCTCCGGCGACCTGGCCAAGGCCATCGCGTGCGGGGCCGATGCTGTGGTGCTGGGCACGCCGCTGGCGACGGCGGCCGAGGCGCTCGGCGGCGGCTGGTTCTGGCCGGCTGCGGCGGCCCATCCGTCGCTGCCGCGGGGCGCGTTGCTGCAGGTGGCGATCGGGGAGCGGCCGCCGCTGGAGCAGGTGCTCACGGGCCCGTCGGACGATCCGTTCGGCTCGCTGAACCTGGTCGGTGGGCTGCGGCGGTCGATGGCCAAGGCGGGTTATTGCGACCTCAAGGAATTCCAGAAGGTCGGCCTGACCGTCGGCAGCTGATTTTCCCTGGTCACGGACGCTCTGCTTTACAAATTAGGTCCCCCTGTCTAGGACTTGGCGAACGCTAAGTCCATACTGTTCGGATGAAACCTGACTATGACGTTCTGATCATCGGTTCGGGGTTCGGGGGGAGTGTCACCGCGCTTCGGCTCACCGAGAAGGGCTACCGCGTCGGGGTGCTCGAGGCGGGCCGCCGGTTCAATGACGAAGACTTCGCCAAGACCTCGTGGAACCTGCGCAAGTTTCTGTGGGCGCCAAAGCTCGGCATGTACGGCATCCAGCGGATCCACCTACTGCGGAATGTCATGATCCTGGCGGGCGCCGGGGTCGGCGGCGGGTCCCTGAACTACGCCAACACCCTGTATGTGCCGCCGGAGCCGTTCTTCGCCGACAGACAGTGGTCGCATATCACCGACTGGCGCGCCGAGTTGATGCCGCACTACGACCAGGCCCAGCGGATGCTCGGCGTGGTCAAGAACCCGACGTTCACCGACGCCGACCGCATCGTCAAGGAAGTCGCCGACGAGATGGGCGTTGGTGACACGTTCGTGGCGACGCCGGTCGGGGTGTTCTTCGGTCCGGACGGCGAGAAGACGCCCGGCAAGACCGTGCCCGACCCCTACTTCGGCGGTGCCGGGCCCGCGCGGACGGGCTGCATCGAATGCGGCTCCTGCATGACGGGCTGCCGGTACGGCGCCAAGAACACGTTGGTCAAGAACTATCTCGGGCTGGCGGAAAAGGCTGGGGCAGAAGTAATTCCGATGACGACCGTCACCGGCTTCGAGCAGCGGTCCGACGGGCTGTGGAAGGTCCACACCATGCGGACCGGCTTGCTGCCCCGCAAGCGACGCACGTACACCGCCTCGCACGTCGTGCTGGCCGCGGGTACATGGGGGACCCAGAAGCTGCTGTTCAAGATGCGCGACAAGGGCAAGCTGCCCAAGCTGTCGGACAAGCTGGGCGTGCTGACCCGGACCAACTCGGAGTCAATCGTCGGCGCCGCGCGGCTGAAGGTCGCGCCGGATCTCGACCTGACCCACGGCGTCGCGATCACTTCGTCGATCCACCCGACGTCGGACACACACATCGAACCGGTCCGCTACGGCAAGGGCTCGAACGCGATGGGAATGCTGCAGACCCTGATGACCGACGGCACAGGCCCGCAAGGCACGGATGTGCCGCGTTGGCGGCAGTTCCTGAGCAACGCTCGCGAGGATCCGCGAGCCACGCTTCGGATGCTCAACGTTAGGCAGTGGAGTGAGCGCACGGTGATCGCGCTGGTGATGCAGCATCTGGACAACTCGATCACGACGTTCACCGAACACACCAAGCTGGGATTCCGGCGGATGACCAGCAAGCAGGGCCACGGCGAGCCGAACCCGACCTGGATTCCGGTGGGCAATGAGGTCACCCGCCGGATCGCCAAGAAGATCGACGGCGTGGCCGGCGGCACCTGGGGCGAGCTGTTCAACATCCCGCTCACCGCGCACTTCCTCGGCGGGGCGGCGATCGGTGACACCCCGGAGCACGGGGTGATCGACCCCTACCAGCGGGTGTACGGATATCCGACGCTGTCGGTGATGGACGGCGCGGCGATCTCGGCGAATCTTGGTGTGAACCCGTCGCTTTCGATCACCGCGCAGGCCGAGCGGGCTGCGTCGCTGTGGCCCAACAAGGGCCAGGTGGACCAGCGGCCGGCCCAGGGCGAGCCATACAAGCGGCTTGCGCCGATTCCGCCGGAGCATCCTGTCGTGCCCGCCGATGCGCCTGCGGCGCTGCGACGGCTGCCGATCGAGCCGGTCAGTTCCGTCGGCTAACAGGAAGCGCTACGCAAACATCAGCCGCGCGATCAATATCCGCGCAGCGACAACCGTTCTCGGTTCGGGCCTCAGCAAAGTCACTGAGGCGCGGCGGATTAGGCTAGATCGCGCGCGGGTACTTGTTAGTGCAGGCTGAGAGCCGACGGGTTTCCGAGCACGGAGGTCAACAATGCGGACGACGTACTACGAGGAATTGTCCTCACTGTCCGCCCAGGTTGGCGAGATGTGCGAGCTGGCCGCCGACGCGATGGAGCACGCGACCCAAGCCCTGCTGGGGGCCGACCTTTCCGTGGCGGAGCAAGTCATCGCCGACCATGAGCACATCGTGGCGATGAGCAAGCGGACCGAGGCCACTGCGATCAAACTGCTCGCACTTCAACAACCGGTCGCCGGCGACTTGAGGACCATTGTGGGCTCGATCCACGTCGGCGCCGATATCGAGCGGATGGGCGCGTTGGCCGTGCATGTCGCGCGCATCTCGCGGCTGCGGCATCCCGAATGCGCGCTGCCCGACGACGTTCGCGACTGCTTCGCCAAAATGGGTAGCAGGGCAGTCCAATTGGCCAGGACGGCGCAGGAGGTGCTGATCTCACGCGATCCCGAGAAGGCCGCACGCTTGCGCAATCAGGACGATGCCGTCGACGCCGAGCATCGCCACCTGTTCACGCTGCTGATCGACCAGAAGTGGCAGGACGGCGTCTGTTCCGCAGTCGACGTCGCGCTGTTGGGTCGCTTCTACGAACGCTTCGCCGACCATGCCGTCGAGATCGGCAAGAGGGTGGTGTTCGAGGCAACCGGCGGGCTGCCCGACCACAAGCAGATGGCCTAGTGCCGCCTCAGGGATTCCCAATCGTGTTTGTCCTCTAGGTGCGCGATCGCGCGGGCGGTGCGTTCGCGCAAGAGCAATGTCAAACCGATACCGATCACCACCGCCACCACGAGCGCGATCCACGAGAATCGCGACAGCCAGCGTTCCGCGGCCAGGCCCAGGTAATAGACGACGGCAGTGGTGCCACCGGCCCAGCACAGGGCGCCACTGGCATTGGCGGCCAGGAAGCGCGGGTAACGCATCTTCAACGCCCCGGCGAGCGGGCCGGCCAGGATGCGCAACAGCGCGATGAATCGTCCGAAGAACACCGCCCATACGCCCCAGCGGTGGAAGAGCTGCTTGGCGAGGGCGACGTGTCCTGGGCCGAAGTGCTTGGGAAAGCGTTTGCCGAGGCGCTCGAACAGCGACATGCCGTATCGGTGCCCGATCGAGTACCCGATCGTGTCGCCGATGATGGCGCCGATCGTTGCGGACGCGCCCACCGCCACCGGGTTGATGTCGAGAGTGTGGCGTGACGCCAGCAGGGCGGCGCTGACGAGTGCGATCTCTCCCGGAAGCGGAATGCCCAGGCTTTCGAGGCCGATGATGCCGCCGACCAGGAGGTACACGGCGATCGGCGGGATCGCTTGCAGGATCTCGTCCACGTTCACGCCGATAACAATGCCTTATACCGTCGACGAGCAGACCGATTTACTTACAGGTTGACGTCGTCGTCGGCCATCCAATGCACGAGCCGCTGCAGCGGATACATCCCATCGTGCGGACTGCCCAGGGCGTGTGCGTTCGCGGTTCCCAAGCGGCACAACCTCTGCGCACCGGCGGCGGCCAGGCGGTCACGCAACTGCGACTTGCGTTTGTACGGGTTGACGCCGATCGTCTGCGTAGCGACGTTGACATAGCGCACAGCGTCGTCGAGAGAGTCGACCATGACGACGTTGGATGTCTTGTTCGACGGGTGGAAGTTCACCGGCGTGTCCGAGAGGATCACCAGCCCGCGACCGTCAAAACCGCCCCACGTCTTGAAGTCGCCCATGGCGGACATGACTTCGACTTCTTCGCGCACATCCGACGAAAGCGGTTGCGCCACAGCCGATGCGTAGTCGCGGTCGACGCCCAGCCGGTCAACCAGCTTCGCGCAGAACGCCTCGCTTTGAGGTCGCTCACCTTCAACGAACACGAAACGGCTTGCCAGACAGGCCTCCTGGACGCCCGGCACGCCGCGGCGATCGGCAACCTGATCTGGGCCATGCTGCGCGGTACGGCAGGCTCACGGGGCGACGGGTGCGCAGCTGGCAGCACATGCGATGGTCGGCGCCGACGGCCCTTGCGCTGACGTTGGTGTGGTTTATGGTGCGCAACTTGGGTTTCGGGCCGTTCCCCGCGCTGTAACTCTAGAAGTCTCGCGGGTCGGGCCCCGCGACGGAGCGGGGTACCAGGTCGAGACTGCGGACATGCTCCGCGATGGCCCCAAGCTGGTGACCCAGACGTCGTCGTGCGAGCACACATATTCGATCAGGCCGTCCAGCGCGTTGGCCCTGGACGGGCGCCCCGACAGGAACGGGTGATTGGTCAGCACGAAGCAGCCACCGACGGCACGCATCGCATCGAACTCCAGCTGCCACATCTCGATTGCCTTGACCGGACGCTCGATCAACCCCGTGCCGGAGAAGTCGGGCACATAGCAATACTGCTCCCAGTCGTCGAGCGCCCACTGGATCGGAATCTCCACCAGCGAGCCGTCGCCGTCGACGGTCAGCTCATACGGGTGGTCGGTGTCCATCAGGCTGCTGTCGTACAGAAAGCCCCTGTCGCGCAACAATTTCGGTCCGCCACGATCGCGGAGTTCTGGCTGGCGTTGCGCGCCAGAGACTTGCTGGCACTGCCGCGCCAGTAGCCGACGTCGCCGCCTCTAGACTGGGCCAGTGGAATCAGCATCGCCCCGCCCCGTCTTGGTGGTCGACTTCGGCGCGCAATACGCGCAGCTGATTGCCCGCCGCGTCCGCGAGGCCAGGGTGTATTCCGAGGTCATCCCCCACACCGCCAGCGTCGAGGACATCAAGGACAAGGACCCGCAGGCCATCGTGCTGTCGGGCGGACCGGCGAGCGTCTACGAAGACGGCGCGCCGCAGCTGAATCCGGCGGTGTTCGACCTCGGCTTGCCGGTGTTCGGCATCTGCTACGGGTTTCAGGCGATGGCACAGGCGCTCGGCGGGACGGTCGCCAAGACCGGAACCAGCGAGTACGGCCGCACTGAGCTGAAAGTGTCTGGCGGACAGCTGCATTCGGATCTGCCGGCGACCCAGCCGGTGTGGATGAGCCACGGCGACGCGGTAACGGCCGCTCCCGACGGGTTCGACGTGGTGGCCACCAGCGCAGGCGCTCCGGTGGCGGCATTCGAGGATCGGGCCCGGCGGTTGGCGGGTGTGCAGTATCACCCCGAAGTGATGCACACCCCGCACGGACAACAGGTGCTAAGCCGGTTCCTGCACGAGTTCGCCGGGATCGGTGCGACCTGGACGCCCGCGAACATCGCCGACTCGCTGGTCGAACAGGTGCGCAACCAGATCGGCAACGGCAGGGCGATCTGCGGATTGTCCGGCGGCGTGGACTCCGCGGTGGCCGCGGCGCTGGTGCAGCGTGCCATCGGCGACCGGTTGACCTGCGTGTTCGTTGACCATGGCCTGCTGCGCGCCGGCGAGCGGGCCCAGGTGCAGCGCGATTTCGTCGAGGCCACCGGCGCCAAGCTAGTCACCGTCGACGTCGCGGATCGGTTCCTCGAGGCGCTCGCCGGGGTGACCAATCCCGAGGGCAAGCGCAAGATCATCGGACGCGAGTTCATCCGCGCGTTCGAGGGTGCGGTACGAGACACCGTTGGCGCCTGGGGGCACTCCCCACGCGAGCGGGGGGCCCACCCGCTTGCGGGGGACGATTCTGAGGTCGAGTTCCTGGTGCAGGGCACGCTGTACCCCGACGTCGTTGAATCCGGCGGCGGCACCGGCACTGCCAACATCAAGAGCCACCACAACGTCGGCGGCCTGCCCGGCGACCTGAAGTTCAAACTCGTCGAGCCGCTGCGGCTGCTGTTCAAGGACGAGGTCCGCGCGGTGGGCCGCGAACTGGGCCTGCCCGAGGAAATCGTTGCGCGCCAACCGTTCCCGGGTCCCGGTCTGGGCATCCGGATCGTCGGCGAGGTCACCGCTGCGCGGCTGGATACGCTGCGGCGCGCCGACGCGATCGCCCGCGAAGAGCTGACCGCGGCCGGCCTGGACAACCAGATCTGGCAGTGCCCGGTGGTGCTGCTGGCCGACATCCGGTCGGTGGGCGTGCAGGGCGACGGCCGCACCTACGGCCACCCGATCGTGCTTCGGCCGGTGTCCAGTGAGGACGCGATGACCGCCGACTGGACGCGGGTGCCCTACGAGGTCCTCGAACGCATCTCCACCCGCATCACCAACGAGGTCCCTGAGGTCAACCGGGTCGTGCTGGATGTCACCAGCAAGCCGCCCGGCACCATCGAATGGGAGTGAACCCGCACTGGGCGCGGTTCTGCGGGGACGTGTTTGAAAATGCCCGCGTCGCGAGCGACAGCGCGGTTGTCGCTGCCTACGCGGGCAATTTTGGGTAGGTGGTCCGGCCGGCGCCAGCGGCGGGACGTTTCGTTGTTCTCGGTTGAGGCTCGAGCAACCAGACCCGCTTGACGGTGTCGGTGGGTGGGTGTTTACTCGGGATATCGAACATACATTCGAAAATAGCGTGGTTCTGATGATGCAGGAGGTGCCCCTGTGACGGTAGCCATGAGCCTGGAACGGCGCCGGCTTGACCGCGCTGAGCAGGTAGAACACCTGCGTCGCAAGATCGCGGCGGTGTC
>JBKOYU010000783.1:0-2555 GCA_046725575.1 Actinomycetota bacterium
CGTTCATACAGCCCACTCTAGCACTATCAGTGATAATCACGTATCGTGACGATCATCTGATGTGATGACTATGGAGGTGTCATGAAACTCGTGATATTCGGAGCGAACGGGCAGACCGGTCGCCTGGCAACCGCGCTCGCGCTGAATGCAGGCCACCACGTCGTTGCGCACCCGCCGTGCGAGCGATTTCCCTTAGCCGCCGATACAGCGACCGCACGTCGAACCGTCATTGTGTCGACAACCGAGGACACCCCGAGCCTGTGGCAGATGATCCGCCGCGAAGCGGGCTCCGGCGAAAACGCCGGGCCGACGGCGGCGACCGCCTCCTGAGTGTGACCACCGCCAATTCCTCGCGATACCAAGGAGACAACACATGACAACGAACACCGCCCAGGCGACGACGAGGTCTGCCGCCGGTCCTCCGGATCGGACTACACGACTGCGGAAGGCATCGACGTTCGCCGCGGTGGTGTTTAGTGGCCTATTTGCGGGATTTCTCACTGCCGTCCTCGTTCTGGAAGCCAGCCTGCGCGGCTACGGTGCCGCGATCTACACCCAAGTCCGCCTCGTCGAACTCGAACACCTCGACGACCTAGCCACCGCGCTGCTACCGGCGGCCATCCTCGCCTCGGCCACCCTGACCCTCACCGTGATTCGTCGCCCCGGAAGCGGCCGCTGGCTCAGCCTGCTCGCCGTTCTGCTGCTACTCGCGACCC
Source organism: Actinomycetota bacterium (assembly GCA_046725575.1). Taxonomy (GTDB): domain Bacteria; phylum Actinomycetota; class Actinomycetes; order Mycobacteriales; family Mycobacteriaceae; genus Mycobacterium. The sequence goes on from JBKOYU010000783.1 coordinate 717, forward strand.
TGGCGATCAGCGTGTCGATCAGCGTGCCGATCAATACTGACCAACACAACTGGTCGGTCGTGGCGCCGCCGAGCAACTGGTCTATGGTGCGTGACCGCTGGCAATTAGCCCACGGCGTGCGCACCACAACCGCAATGCTGGCATTCGTGCTGCTGACCGCAGTAGCGGTGCCCCTGCGCGAAACGCCCACCAGGCCGAGTCGTTCGTGACCTCGGCTGCCGACCAACGCGCCCAAGTCACCATCCCACAAGGAGGTCAATCCGTGACCACCCCACTGCCACAAGACTTTTCGGTGCTGACCTTCGGGGACGAGATCCGACAGAAGACGCCCGCGATCGGCGCATCGACGTTGGCTCGAACTGACACGCGTCGGTTCTTGCAGACCGGGTTTTCGTAGTACGACTGTTTGCTTCGGGCCGAAAGGACGAAACGTGTTTCTTGTAACTGGGGCCACCGGTACCATCGGGCGGCCTCTCGTGAATCTGCTAGCCGAACAGGGCGCTCAGGTGCGAGTCGTTGTGCAGCGTGTTCTGTGCCGAGTTGTGGGTCTGGTCGGCGCGCCAGATGTCGACGCCGATGGCGCGACCGTTCGGACGCAGCTTGGCCGCGGCAAGAAGCACCGCGCCGCGTCCGCAGCCCATGTCGAGCAGCGTTTCATCGCCGCGCAGCCGCAGACCCTTGAGGATCTCGGCCCACACCTCGAACTTCCCAACCCGAGTCGTGCGAATGAAGAGGGCCGCCGTCGTGACAATGGACGCAACTGTTCCGCCGGTAACCGCCGCGGCGACGGGCTTATGACGCACGAGAGGACCGTTAGGCACGCCAGCTGGGTCGGTGATGTCGGCGACGGGGCCACGCTCGAAATTGCGCTCAGGGTCGTGACGATTTGATATTCACGACCCTGGCTGCGATAACGACGGCTACGAGGCGAACGCCTCGTCGATGATCTCCTTCTGCTCGACGGCGTGCACCTTCGACGAGCCCGACGACGGCGCCGACATCGCGCGGCGCGAAATCCGCTTGATGCCGGTCAACTGCTCCGAGCACACCTCCGGAAGAGTCAGCCCGAATGTCGGCCATGCGCCCTGATTCGCCGGCTCCTCCTGCACCCAGAAGTACTGCTCGACGTTCGGATAGCGATCGAGGGTCTCCTTGAGCCGGCGCCTCGGCAGCGGGGCGAGCTGCTCGATGCGCACGATCGCCACGTCGTCGCGCCGTTCCTTGTTCTTGCGGGCGACCAGCTCGTAGTAGATCTTGCCACTGGTCAGCAGCACCCGCTTGACCTTGCTGCGGTCGCCGGTGCCCTCCTCGTAGGTGGGCTCCTCGAGAACCGACCGGAACTTGCCCTCGGTGAAGTCCTTGAGATCGCTGACCGCAGCCTTGTTGCGCAGCATCGACTTCGGTGTCGCGACGATCAGTGGCCGCTGAATGCCGTCTAGGCCGTGCCGGCGCAGCAGGTGGAAGTAGTTCGCCGGCGTTGAGGGCATCGCGATGGTCATCGAGCCCTCGGCCCACAGCAGCAGGAACCGCTCGATGCGGGCCGAGGTGTGGTCGGGTCCTTGGCCTTCGTGGCCGTGGGGCAGCAACAGCACTACGTCGGACAGCTGGCCCCACTTGGCTTCGCCCGAGGAGATGAACTCGTCGATAATCGACTGCGCACCGTTGACGAAGTCACCGAACTGCGCTTCCCACAACACCAGTGCGTCGGGATTGCCGACCGAATAGCCGTACTCAAAGCCCACCGCGGCGAACTCCGACAGCGCGGAGTCATACACCATGAACTTGCCGCCGGTGGGCGTGCCGTCACCGTTGGTGGTCAGCAGTTGCAACGGGGTGAAC
>JBKOYU010000237.1:0-3416 GCA_046725575.1 Actinomycetota bacterium
GCCACCAAGGACGTCAGCCGACGACGTCCGAATGAATCCCGCTATACATGGGCGCCAACGACCACGTGGGCGATGACTAAATCGGAAGCTGAGGCACATGCGCCGCACGGTGTTCAACGAGGACCAGGACGCGTTCCGCGAGACCGTCCGGGCACTCATTGTAAAGGAAGTGGTGCCGCAATTTCCCGGCTGGGAGGCGGCAGGCGCGGTTCCCCGTGACTTTTATCGGCGCCTTGGCGAGCTTGGCGTGCTCGGGATGGCCATCCCCGAAAAATACGGAGGCAGCGGCGAACCCAGTTACAAGTTCAGTGCCGTGCTGACCGAAGAAACGATGTACGCAATGGTGGGACTCGGTGCGTTGCGAGTGCACATGGACATCGTGCTGCCGTACTTCTTGCGCTATGCGACGGAGGAGCAAAAGGAGCGCTGGCTGCCCGGAATGGCCTCCGGTGAGCTGATGACCGCGATCGCGATGACCGAGCCAGGCACCGGATCGGATGTCGCGGGAATACGGACTACCGCGGTCCGCGATGGTGATCACTACGTGGTCAACGGCGGGAAGACGTTCATAACCGGTGGCATGAACGCGGATCTCGTCCTGACGGTGGCAAGGACTTCGCCGGCACTGGAGGGCAACCGTCGCACCGGGCTCAGCCTGATCGTTCTCGAGCGCACCGCCGATGGCTTTTCGGTTGGGCCCAATCTCGCCAAGCTGGGCCTGAAAGCCCAAGACACCGTGGAGCTCTCATTTATCCACGTCCGTGTGCCGGCCGACAACCTACTCGGGCAGGAAGGCCAGGCCTTCGGGTACCTGGGCCACAACCTTCCGCAGGAACGCCTGTCGATAGCGGTCGGCGCCGTGGCGTCGGCTCGTGCGGCAGTGGATTCGACCGTCGAATATGTGAAGGAACGAAAGGCTTTTGGCACCACCATTTCCAGCTTTCAGAACACAAAATTCGTGCTCGCCGAGTGTGCCGCTGACCTGGAAGCCGGTCAGGCCGTTGTCGACCGCGCCCTGGAGGAACACGACCGCAAACAACTCACACCCGTGGATGCGGCGAAGGTAAAGCTGTTCAGCACCGAGCTGCAAGCGAAGGTGGTCGACAAGTGCTTGCAGCTGCACGGCGGCTACGGCTATATGCTCGACTATCCCATTGCTCGGCTCTACGCCGATGCGCGCGTCACGCGGATCTACGGCGGAACCAGCGAGATCATGAAGACCATTATCAGTAAGTCGCTCGGCGTCTGACGCGAGGTACTCATTGTGCGGGAACCGTAATCGCCATCAGAGCAAAGGCCGAGCCACCGATTACCACAAAAGGGGGCGTTCTTGTCCGATAGTCAAGATCCGCAAGTGATCACAACACGCGACGGTTCAGTTGCGACGATCACCCTAAATGCGCCGCGAAGAAAAAATGCACTGGACGGGAACGGTTGGGTTCAGCTGCGAGACGCATTGCGGGGGTGTGAGGATGACGAGCAAACGCGGGTCGTGGTGATCACCGGTGCAGCTGATGACTTCTGCGCCGGCGCCGCGGTCGGTGGCCCACGCAACCGGCCGCATGGACTGCGTTCGATGCAGCAGATTCACGAGGCCGCCAGCGCGCTTTACTCGCTTACCAAGCCCGCCGTGGCGCAAGTACGTGGTGTTGCAGTCGGCGCGGGATGGAATATCGCTCTGGGTTGTGATGTCGTCGCGGCGGACACGACCGCGCGCTTCTGCCAAATCTTCGGCAAGCGTGGGCTTTCCGTCGACTTCGGCGGTACCTGGGCTCTGCCCCGCATCGTCGGCATGCAGCAGGCGAAGCGGTTGGCGCTATTGGCCGACTTCATTGACGCGCCAGAGGCTCTGTCTCTCGGCTTGATTACCTGGATGTGTGAACCGGCCGAGCTCGACGGCCTCGTGACCGAGGTTGCCGGTCGTCTGAGCCTTGGGCCGCCGATCGCCCTGGCTCAGACGAAAGCGCTACTAAACAGCAGCTTTGATTTCACGCACCAGCAGGCCCTCGATGCCGAAGCACATGCGCAGGCGGTGAACTTCGCGACCGAGGACGCCCCGGCAGCTCGACGCGCGTTTCAGGAACGGACCGAACCGAACTTCACTGGGAAATGGGCTGTTGGATCCGAAGCACGCGGGAATGGGAGTTGAGAGATCACCCAAGTGGTCAACGTCGACACAGCAGGCGCAGAACTCCTCGCCCAGCGCGCGCTCGGACTGGTAATATAACGGCAGTTAATTCTTGACCGGATGCTGACAAGCATGCCCCTTGTCTGGGATGTCGAAGCACCCATTCGGAAGTGGTGCGCCGCGAGCCAATTCAGGATGTGGGCTCGCGAAATCACGCCCAAGGAGCGAAGGGACACCCGATGAGAGAGATCAACGGACGGACGGCGGTGGTCACCGGTGCCGGCAGCGGAATCGGTCGCGCAATCGCGCTGGCACTTAGCGCGGCGGGGGCGAACGTCGCGGTCGCTGACGTTGACAAGGCCGTCGCAGAGGCAGTAGCGGCGGACATCGCCGAAATGGGCGGCCGCTCGAGCGCGCATTTCACCGATGTTTCACAGCTCGAAGAGGTGCGGCGGCTCGCCGACGATGTCTATCAGACCTACGGTTCCGTCGAGATTTTGGTTAACAACGCCGGAGTCAACCTGCGCCCCTTCCGCGCCTCCTGGGACACCAGCTACGAGGATTTCCAGTGGGTCATGAATGTGAACTTCTGGGGTGTGCTCCACGGGCATCACGTATTCGTGCCCCGCATGCTGCAGACCGAAGGTGAGAAGCACATCGTGAATACATCTTCGGCCGCATCCCTCCTTTCGATCGCGGGCATTTCTGCATACTCGGCTTCAAAACGCGCGGTTGACGGGCTGTCGCACTCTGCGCGTGAGGAACTCAGGACGCAAGGCATTGGTGTCAGCATCCTGCACCCGGGGCCGATCCGTACCCGGGTCGCCTTTAGCGAGCGGTTGCGGCCCGTCCAAGAGCAGTCCGACTCCCGCCAGGTGAAGCCCTGGACGGACTACCTCGGACAGCGGGGCGGAGGGAACGCTGTCGTAGAGGGCACCGTCGAAAAGCCGCAGGATCATCCCGATGTCGCGGCGACGCCCTGGGAGTACATCACGCCGAACGCAGTAGGCCAGATGGTCGTCGACGCGATCAAGAACAATGAGGCACACATTCTGACCCATCCGGCTCCCGTCGAGGAGTTGCAGACTCGCCTCGACGCCATCCTCGCGGCAAGCCCTGAGCCGCGGAAGAGCTGACCAGGGTCCCAAGCGGCCTCCGCAGAGCAGGTTCTGGCGGCGTGTTGGAATTGTGGAAGTCCGTTGGCCCGCACCGGTTTTCGCCGCAGGCTCAGGCCGACTTTTTCGTTGAGGCTCTGCTAGGTTTCAGCCGGAAATTATCCGGCCCTCTC
>JBKOYU010000045.1:0-11206 GCA_046725575.1 Actinomycetota bacterium
AGGCACGCGAAACACTGTCGCACAGCGCCAGCGGCTCAGAATTCCGGGCGATGTGCGCTTGCGCTAAGAGCAGACGGCTGTAGATGAGCGCTTGCGCGAAGAGCAGACGGCTGTAGATGAGCGCTTGCGCGAAGAGCAGACGGCTGTAGATGTGCGCTTGCGCGAAGAGCAGACGGCTGTAGATGTGCGCTTGCGCGAAGAGCAGACGGCAGGGATGGCCCTCCATCATGCGGTGACTAGGCTTGCGTGTCGTGTCCCAGATCTCCCGAGACGAGGTTGCCCACCTGGCGCGCCTCGCCCGCCTCGCGCTGACCGATGACGAGCTCGACAGCTACGCCGGGCAGCTGGACGCCATCCTGAACCACGTCAGCCAGATCCAGGCCGTCGACGTCACAGGGGTCGACCCGACCGGCAATCCGCTCAAGGACGTCAACGTGTTCCGCCCCGACGACGTCGAGCCGTGCCTGACCCAGGAGGAGGCGCTGGCCGAAGCGCCGAAGGCGGTCGACGGCCGGTTCGGCGTTCCGCGGATTCTGGGGGAGGTGGAATGAGGGCCCGAAGGCGAGCGCGAGTGAGGATCGCAGCGAAGCACCCGAAGACGACCGCGAGTGAGGATCGCAGCGAGGCACGAGCGAGGACCGGAGCGAGCGGGAGTCGAGGCAACGGCCGAGGACCGGAGCGAGCGGGAGCCGAGGCATGAGCAGCGAGCTGATCCGGCTCGACGCGGCCACGCTGGGCGCCAAGATCGCCGCCAAGGGGGTGTCATCGACCGAGGCGACGCGCGCCTGCCTGGATCAGATCGCCGAGACCGACGCGAAGTACCACGCGTTTCTGCACGTGGCGGAGGAGCAGGTGCTGGCCGAGGCGAACCGCGTGGACGCGGCCGTTGCCGCGGGCGAGTTGCTGCCGTCGCCGCTGGCCGGTGTGCCCCTGGCGCTGAAGGACGTGTTCACCACCACCGACATGCCCACCACCTGCGGATCGAAGATTCTCGAGGGTTGGATGTCGCCGTACGACGCCACCGTCACCGCGCGGCTGCGCGCGGCAGGCATTCCGATCCTGGGCAAGACGAACATGGACGAGTTCGCGATGGGCTCGTCCACCGAAAACTCCGCGTACGGTCCGACGCGAAATCCGTGGAACGTCGACCGCGTCCCGGGTGGATCGGGCGGCGGCAGCGCGGCGGCCCTCGCCGCATTCCAGGCGCCGCTGGCGATCGGATCGGACACGGGCGGGTCAATCCGCCAGCCCGCCGCGCTGACGGCGACCGTCGGCGTGAAGCCCACATACGGCACGGTGTCGCGGTACGGGCTGATTGCGTGCGCGTCGTCGCTGGACCAGGGCGGCCCGTGCGCCCGCACCGTGCTCGACACCGCGCTGCTGCACCAGGTGATCGCCGGTCACGACCCGAAGGACTCCACCTCCGTCGAGGCCGAGGTGCCCGACGTGGTTGCCGCGGCCAGGGCCGGCGCATCCGGCGACCTCAAGGGCGTGCGGATCGGTGTGGTCAAGCAGTTGCGCGGCGACGGCTATCAGGCCGGGGTGCTGGCGTCGTTCAACGCCGCCGTCGAGCTGCTGACCAAGCTGGGCGCCGAGGTCAGCGAGGTTGACTGCCCGCACTTCGACTACTCGCTGCCGGCGTACTACCTGATCCTGCCGTCGGAGGTGTCGTCGAACCTGGCGCGCTTCGACGCGATGCGTTATGGACTGCGGGTCGGCGACGACGGCACGCACAGCGCCGAAGAGGTGATGGCTTTGACCCGGGCCGCCGGCTTCGGCCCAGAAGTCAAGCGCCGCATCATGATTGGCACGTATGCGCTGTCGGCGGGCTACTACGACGCCTACTACAACCAGGCCCAGAAGGTCCGCACGCTGATCGCCCGTGATCTCGATGAGGCCTACAAGAACGTCGACGTGCTGATCTCGCCCGCAACCCCGACCACCGCGTTCCCGCTGGGGGAGAAGGTCGACGATCCGCTCGCGATGTACCTGTTCGACCTGTGCACGTTGCCGCTGAACCTGGCTGGCCACTGCGGGATGTCGGTGCCGTCGGGCCTCTCGCCGGACGACAACCTGCCGGTGGGCCTGCAGATCATGGCGCCTGCGCTGGCCGACGACCGGCTCTACCGGGTCGGTGCGGCCTACGAAACTGCCCGCGGTCCGCTGCCAACCGCGGTGTAACAGGGGAGGATGGTGACATGCGCATCGGCACACTTACCGGCGGCGGCGACTGTCCCGGGCTGAACGCGGTGATCCGAGCGATCGTGCGGACCTGCGACGTTCGATACGGCTCATCGGTCGTCGGGTTCCAGGACGGCTGGCGCGGGCTGCTGGAGAACCGGCGCGTCCAGCTGGCCAATGACGATCGCAATGACCGGCTTCTGGCCAAGGGTGGGACGATGCTGGGCACCGCGCGGGTGCACCCAGAGAAGCTGCGGGCGGGGCTGGATCAGATCAAGCAGACGCTGGACGACAACGGGATCGACGTGCTGATCCCGATCGGCGGGGAGGGCACGCTCACTGCGGCGCACTGGCTCTCCGAGGAAAACGTTCCGGTGGTCGGCGTGCCCAAGACGATCGACAACGACATCGACTGCACGGACGTGACATTCGGACACGACACCGCGCTGACCGTCGCCAGTGAGGCCATCGACCGCTTGCACAGTACTGCCGAGTCGCATCAGCGGGTAATGCTGGTCGAAGTGATGGGCCGGCATGCCGGGTGGATCGCCTTGAACGCGGGCCTGGCCTCAGGTGCGCACATGACGCTGATCCCCGAGCAACCATTCGACGTCGAAGAAGTGTGCCGGTTGATCAAACAGCGCTTCGTCCGGGGAGATTCGCACTTCATCTGCGTCGTGGCCGAAGGGGCGAAACCCGCCGAGGGGTCAATGCAGTTGCGCGAAGGCGGGATTGACGAGTTCGGCCACGAACGGTTCACCGGCGTGGCCCAACAGCTGGCCGTTGAGGTCGAGAAGCGGATCAACAAGGAAGTGCGGGTCACCGTCCTCGGGCATGTGCAGCGCGGCGGCACGCCGACGGCCTTCGACCGCGTGCTGGCCACCCGGTTCGGGGTGAATGCCGCCGACGCCGCGCACGCGGGCGAGTACGGGATGATGGTGTCGTTGCGGGGCCAGGACATCGGGCGCGTACCTCTGGCCGACGCCGTGCGGCAGCTGAAGCTGGTGCCGCAGAGCCGCTACGACGACGCGGCCGAATTCTTCGGCTGAGTTTCAGCGCGAGCTGGGGGCACTCCCCCCGCAAGCTGGGGGCGGCCCCACCCCGCGTGCAAGGGGGAACGCAAACTCGCACGGCGCGGGGCGATTTCATGCGACTTTGCGTTCCCCCAGCTGCCGCGTGGGCCCAGCTCGCGCAGATGAATTAACCGCTCGGCAGCGAAAGGGCAAGGGCCGCAACGTTGAGGCCCAGAAACCCGATCGCGAGCCCGAACTGCGCACCGTAGTCGCTGGCGCGGATGTGTGTGTAGACCGCGCAGACGAAGAACAGCACGAGCCCGATCGCGGCTGAAACGCCAAGCGGCCGAAATAGCAATCCTGCCGCCAAGCCCAGCGCGCCAAGCGTTTTGAGGGTGCCGATAGGGAAGGTCAGCCATGATACCGGGACCCCGGCCTTGGCCATGCCCGGCATGATCGGCTGGAAGTGAAGCAGCGCAGCGATTCCCGAGAATCCGTTGGCAGCAATGGCAGCCAGCGTCACGGCGAAATATGCGGTTGTAGTCATGCTATGGGCTCCTTGACTAGCGGGCAGTCGCGAAAATCCCCGACATGCCGAAGTTTTGGGACAATTTGCGTTCCCCAGCTGGCGCGTGGGCCCAGCTCGCGCTGATTGGTCATGCGCTCTTGAAGGCTTCGTGGCGGATCATCTGCCACATCGTCGGGGTATCCGCGGTGGTGGAGATCGTGACCGTGTCGCGGCTACTGCGCTGGGCGGCCAGCGCGACAAGATAGTCGGCCAAGTCGGTGCGCGACGTGAATGCTCCGACCGGATCCACATCTCCGGCAACGTAGTCCGTGACATACGGCAGGTCGAACAATCCCGACGGCCGCACGATGGTCCAATCAAGATCGCTGCCGTGCACCACGGACTCCATCAGCCGGATGTCGTCGTAGACGGTCTTGCCGATGGTCTTGGTGATGACCGGCTCGAACAATCGCAGCGCGAACGGCGTGCCGATTCGGCCCGGCGCGGGATGGGCGCCCGTCGAACTCACGACGACCAGGCGGGTCACACCCGAGGACTGCATCGCGGCAACGATGTTGGCGGTGCCCCTTGAGTAGGTGCTGACCGGCTCACGCGTGAACGGCACGCCCAACGTCGATAGCACCGCGTTGGCGTCGGCGACGATGTCGGTGACCGCGTCGGCGTCATGGACGTCCGCGCCAGCGATGGTCAGTGCAGGATCGGTGAACGGGAAGTCGGCGGGTCTGCGAGTCACCGCCACTGTCGTGTGGCCGGCGTCGAGAGCTCGCCTCGTCGCCAGCCGGCCGGTCTGACCGTTGGCCCCGAAGATGGCGATGCGCATGGCTCCTCCTACAGATAGTCACTAGTAGTGATTATCGTAGTACATGACGATCACTTTGGAGTGCTAATGTCGCGGCGTGGTTGATCAACAAACCGGCATCAGAGAGCTTGACCAGCGGACTCCGTTTCTGCTGTCGCAACTGGGCACCTATGTAGCTGACGACTTCAAGCGACGCTTGGCGCCGCTCAACGTGCTTCCGCGCACCAACGCGGTGCTGGTCGCGCTGGCGGGCAGCCACGGCCAGTCGCAGCGGCAGCTGTCGGCCAGGCTAGGCCTACACCGCAACGTGATGGTCAGCCTGATCGACTCCCTCGAGGAAGGGCCGTCCAGCGCAGGCCACACCCCGACGACCGTCGAGCATTCGCGGTGACACTGACCGACAAGGCACGTGAGCTGCTGCCCGCGCTCGAAGAGCAGTCCCATGCCATGGAAGACGAGGTGACCTCGGCGCTGACACCCGACGAGCGAGCTGCGCTGCTGGACATGTTGCAGCGGGTGTCTGCGAGCCTCGGGCTGAGCCCGGGTGTGCACCCGCGGCTGGCGGAGTCGCCCCACTAAACTCGCCGACATGACCGTCGCGCCCGCTGCCGAACTGCTCGACTACGACGACGTCGTGGCGCGCTACGAACCCGTGCTCGGCCTCGAGGTGCACGTGGAGCTGTCCACCGCGACCAAGATGTTCTGCGGTTGCGCCAACAAGTTCGGCGCCGAGCCCAACACGCAGGTGTGCCCGGTGTGCCTCGGCCTGCCCGGGTCACTTCCGGTGCTTAACCAGACCGCAGTGGAGTCCGCAATCCGTATCGGGCTGGCGCTCAATTGCGAGATCGTGCCCTGGTGCCGGTTCGCGCGGAAGAACTACTTCTATCCGGACATGCCGAAGAACTACCAGATCTCGCAGTACGACGAGCCGATCGCGATCAACGGCTACCTCGACGTCCCGCTCGACGACGGCAGCACCTGGCGGGTGGACATCGAGCGCGCCCACATGGAGGAGGACACCGGCAAGCTCACGCACCTGGGCAGCGAGACCGGCCGCATCGAGGGCGCGACGACATCGCTGATCGACTACAACCGCTCCGGTGTGCCGCTGATCGAGATCGTCACCAAGCCGATCGAGGGCACCGGCGAACGTGCGCCCGAGATCGCCCGCGCGTATGTGACGGCGCTGCGGGACCTGTTGCGCGCCTTGGGTGTATCCGATGTCCGGATGGACCAGGGCTCGATGCGATGCGACGCCAACGTCTCGCTCAAGCCGATCGGCCAGAAGGAGTTCGGCACCCGCACCGAGACCAAGAACGTCAACTCGCTGAAAAGTGTTGAGGTGGCCGTTCGCTACGAGATGCGCCGCCAGGCGGCGGTTCTCGAGTCGGGCGGCCGAGTTGTGCAGGAAACCAGGCACTTCCACGAGGACGGCTACACCTCGCCGGGGCGCAGCAAGGAGACCGCGCAGGACTACCGCTACTTCCCGGAACCGGATCTGGAACCGGTGGCGCCCGACGCCGAAGTGGTCGAGCGGCTCCGTCTAACGATTCCCGAGCTGCCGTGGTTGCAGCGCAACCGAACTCAGCAGGAGTGGGGGATCTCGGACGAGGTCATGCGCGACCTGGTCAACGCCGGCGCGGTCGAATTGGTCGCCGCCACCGTCGAGCACGGCGCGTCCAGTGAAAAAGCCCGCGCCTGGTGGGGAAACTTCTTGGTGCAGAAGGCCAATGAGGCGGGCGTCGACCTTTACGCATTGCCGATCACCCCGGCTCAGGTCGCCGAAGTGGTCAAGCTCGTCGACGACGGCAAGTTGTCCAACAAGCTGGCCCGCCAGGTCATCGAGGGCGTGCTGGCGGGCGAGGGCGAACCCGAACAAGTGATGAAGGGCCGCGGACTCGAAGTCGTGCGCGACGATTCGGCGCTGCAGGCGGCGGTGGACGAAGCTTTGGCCGCCAACCCCGATGTCGTGGAAAAGATCCGCGGCGGCAAGGTGCAGGCCGCCGGTGCGATCGTCGGCGCGGTGATGAAAGCGACCAAGGGCCAGGCCGACGCCACGCGGGTACGCGAGCTGGTGCTGGCTGCGTGCAGCTAGCCCGACGGGCGCGTCGCCGGGGGATGTGCCTTTTGCAAGCCGTCATGAATTGATGACGCGGCCAAGAGGCATGTCCCTCCGAGAAGCTAGCGCCGGGCGATCCCCAGCCGCGGCCGCGAACTCCTCGAGCTGCTCGCGGGGGTAGGTCTCGGGGTCGTTGAATGCCAGCCGTCCCAGCATTTCGGCGAACGACAGCATGGTGTGGCCCAGCGGCCAGCCAAGCCGTGAGCGCCTTAAGTGTTGTCGGCATTGCTGCGCGGGAATCCGCCGCCCTGCGGGAACAGCGGGAAGACGACGTCGTCGAGCTTCTCGGCGTCGCCGGACGTCTTGTTGACGGTCGCGCCCCACACGTTGCCGTCGGGGGCGAGCTGCAACGCCCACGCATGCCCGTGCTGATCCTGACGGACGACCTCCGGTTCACCGGTGACCGCGCCCGTGTCCGGTGCCAGCCGCACCGCCACCGTTTGCTTGGTGCTGACGAGATTCACCAGCACCGTGCCGTCGAGCGCGGCGCAGCCCGCCACCCCCGGGCGATCGGGCCACGTCCACACCGTCGACGCCTTCGAGTCCTTGGTGATCCGCTGCAGCCGGTCGGCGGTCGGGTTGCGGTCGGTGATGTACAGGGAGCCGTCGGACGGGTCGATGCACAGGCCGCCGCCTGCGCCCATCCGCGTCAGCGCGGTGGTCTGCGGTGCCTGATTGACCGTGGTGGGCTGCTCGATGCGCAGCACCTTGCCCGCCAGCGAACCCGGGTCGGCCGCCTGGGCGGGATTGCCCGCGTCGCCGGTGAGCACCACCAGCGTCGTCGGGCTGGTGAAGATCAACGCCCCGGTGTTTCCGGTGGCGCCCTTGGGAATGCCGGTCAGGATCGGCTTGGGGATGTCGTCGTCGGCGATGCGGATGACGCGGTTGTCGCTCGGCGTGCTGACGTAGGCGTACATCAGTCGGTCCTGCGAATACGTCGGCGACATCACGATGTCCATCAGCCCGCCGTCGCCCGAGGGATCGACCGGGATCACCATCTTGACCTTGGGCTCGGCGCTGGTCGAGACCTCCTTGACCGCTCCGGTCGTCCGCTCGGCCACCAGCGCCGACTGGCTGTCGGGAAGCATGATCAGCCCGCTGGTGCTCTCCAGGCAGCCCTGCATGACGCCGGGCGCCGGGCAGGCCTTGGGGAACGGCTTGGGTGGCAGCGGAGGTGGGGGCGGGGGCGACGACGACGGACCCGGCTTGAGCTCCGGTTCGGTAGTGAACGGCTGCGACTGCGCCTCGTCGAAGCGGGCACATCCAGACGCCACGAGCAACGCCGAACACAGCAGGACAATCACACCCCGCATGGGCCGGCGCTGTCTCATGCAGGCCAGGTTACGGATTATCCGGCGGTGCGCGCCACGCTCGCCGCGCGGCGCGGCGGAGACGACCTCGCGAATAGGGCCGCCAAAGCGCCGTGCCAATGCTCGATTCGTGGGTGACTAGCACTTACCCTGGCAATCGTGACCAGTCATTCTGATCCACACGCCTGGCAGCGCCCCGCGTCTGCAAGCCTGGTCGACCCCGAAGACGATCTTCCTTCGTCGAACTACGCCGGTGATTTCGAGACCACCGCGATCCCGCGGTATGACTCGGCCAAGTCGTCAACTGGCCAACCGTTCGGCCTGATCAGCGATCCCGAGCCGCTGCCGTACGTTCAGCCCGGCGGCCGGCACTCACTTGGTCCTTATGGAGCGGAGCCCGCCGAGATCGAACCGGATGTCGGCGATGGGGCTCGCGACCGCCGTGGCACCCAGGACCTCGGGCTTCTTTTTCTGCGTCTGGTGGTCGCGGCATTGCTTATCGGACACGGATTGCAGAAGGCCTTCGGCTTGTGGGGCGGTCCGGGATTCGACGGCTTTGAGAAGTCGCTGACCGAAATGGGCTTCCAGCACGCCGACATCCTGACCTACGTGGCAACGGGCGGCCAGATTGCCGCCGGGGTGCTTCTGGTGCTGGGGCTGTTCACGCCCGTGGCGGCCGCCGGCGCGCTGGCGTACCTGGTGACAGGCATATTGGCGGAAGCCATGATGGCCCACGAAGAGGCCAGGCTGTCGTCGTTCCTCACCGATGGCCACGAGTACAAGGTCATCCTCGTCTGCGCCGTCGCGGCCATCATCTTGATCGGCCCGGGGCGTTATGGGCTGGACGCCGGTCGCGGCTGGGCGCGTCGCCCGTTCATCGGTTCGTTCACCGCGCTTGTGCTGGGTGCCGGCGCTGGCGTCGCGGTGTGGGTGCTGCTCAACGGCGGCAACCCGCTGGGCTAACCGCCTACTTGTAAGGGTTGGGCACCCGGCCGCCGCTGGCCTCCGTCAGCAACGGCAGCGTCGCAAACGTCACCGCCGGGAGCCTGAGCTCGGTGCCGTCATTGAGTTGCGCGTACGCCCATGAACCCTTGCCGAATCGCAGGCCCGAGATGTCGTCCCAGGAGACCGTCTGACTGGCCAAGAGCGTGCGCGCGGTCACGGTGTCGCGATCGGCCACCGTCCGGTAGCGGACGATCAACGTCGACAGGACGATTGGAATGATGAGCAGCAGCGCGAACCACGACGGCCCGGCGAGTACCAGGGCCAGCAGGCCGAGCGCCAAGAAGCCAACGGCGAAATGCGCCATCGGCGAGATCCGGATGACGACCGCGGCGGCGGAGGGGGAGCTCACATCGCCATCCTCCCATCGCACGTTGCAAGTTCCTGGCGCACAGGTACGAATTTGACCACCCCGGCGGTGCCGGGAATTTGACCTTTGACCAGTGCGGAGGCTACCGTCGACGGTTATGCAGACCCCGGGATTGCTCGTAGTAATTGGGAAGCGCGTTGATGCCGCGCTTGCCCTCTGCCGGGCCTAGCAACCAGCATCAACGCGCGACCCTCGTACAGCGGCCCAGCTGACGGGGGTTTTTTCTTGCCCCAACACCGATTTGAGATCCTAGAAACGTCGACGGAGATGAAGAGGACATCGTGAGCGCACCCACCACGCACGCGGCGACAACGCCGAACGGGGGCCATGCCGCGCCTGGCGCCGCCAAACCAGCGCCGAAGGCCGCACCCGCACAGCCGAAACGCATTGCGCCGCACCAGCTCACCGGTGCGCAGGCCGTGATCCGGTCACTCGAGGAACTCGATGTCGACGTCATCTTCGGCATTCCCGGCGGAGCCGTGTTGCCCGTCTACGACCCGCTTTTCGACTCGCAGAAGCTGCGACACGTGTTGGTCCGCCACGAGCAGGGCGCTGGCCATGCCGCCAGTGGCTACGCGCACGCCACCGGCAAGGTCGGAGTGTGCATGGCCACGTCCGGACCCGGCGCCACCAACCTGGTCACCCCGCTGGCCGATGCACACATGGACTCGATCCCGGTGGTGGCCATCACGGGTCAGGTCGGCCGCGCGCTGATCGGCACCGACGCCTTCCAAGAAGCCGACATCTCCGGCATCACCATGCCGATCACCAAGCACAATTTCCTGGTCCGCGACGGTGACGACATCCCGCGGGCGATCGCCGAGGCGTTCCATATCGCCTCGTCCGGTCGGCCGGGTCCGGTGCTCGTCGACATCCCCAAGGACGTGCTGCAAGGGCAGTGCACCTTCAGCTGGCCGCCGCAGATCGATCTGCCCGGCTACAAGCCGAACACCAAGCCGCACAACCGTCAGGTCCGCGAGGCGGCGAAGCTGATCGCGGCCGCCCGCAAGCCGGTGCTCTACGTCGGTGGCGGAGTGATCCGCGGCGAGGCCACCGAGCAGCTGCTGGACCTGGCCGAGCTGACCGGCATCCCTGTCGTCACCACGCTGATGGCCCGCGGCGCGTTCCCGGACAGCCATCCGCAGCACATGGGCATGCCCGGCATGCACGGCACGGTGGCGGCGGTGGCCGCGTTGCAGCGCAGCGATCTGCTGATCGCGTTGGGCACCCGCTTCGACGACCGGGTGACCGGCAAGCTGGATTCCTTTGCGCCCGAGGCCAAGGTCATTCACGCCGACATCGACCCGGCGGAGATCGGCAAGAACCGGCGCGCCGACGTCCCGATTGTGGGCGACGTCAAAGCAGTGATCACCGATCTGATCGAGGCGCTGCGCCGCGACGGCACCATCGGCTCGATCAAGATCGACAACTGGTGGGAGTACCTGCGCGGCGTGCAGGCGACGTACCCGCTGAGCTATGGGCCGCAGAGTGACGGCAGCCTGTCGCCCGAGTACGTGATCGAGACGCTCGGCAAGATGGCCGGGCCGGACGCCATCTACGTCGCAGGCGTTGGGCAGCACCAGATGTGGGCCGCTCAGTTCATCAAGTATGAGAACCCGAAGACGTGGCTGAACTCCGGCGGCCTGGGCACGATGGGCTTCGCGGTGCCTGCGGCGATGGGCGCCAAGTTCGGCCGTCCCGAGGCCGAGGTGTGGGCCATCGACGGCGACGGTTGCTTCCAGATGACCAATCAGGAACTGGCCACCTGTGCCGTCGAGGGCGCGCCGATCAAGGTCGCGATCATCAACAACGGCAACCTGGGCATGGTGCGGCAGTGGCAGACGTTGTTCTACGAAGAGCGGTACAGCCAAACGGATCTGGCC
>JBKOYU010000195.1:0-1231 GCA_046725575.1 Actinomycetota bacterium
GGCTGCTGCAGACCGCGGCCGGTTCAATCGTGGGCCAGTCGGTCATCCAACTCGGGACGCACGTCGGCTTCAAGACCCTCAACGTGGTCCGCCGTCGATCCGCTGTCGAGGACATCCTCGCGCTGGGGGGTACCGCGGTGATCTGCACCGAGGATGAAGACCTGCGCGAACGAGTGGCCGACATCGCCGGGCACGACGGCGTGTCCAAGGCGATCGACTGTGTCAGCGGCCAGGTGGGTGCCGACGTGGCGCGTGCGCTGGCACCGCACGGCGAGCTAATCGTCTACGGTGCGCTGTCCACGCACCGCCAAACCGATCCCGACAAACTCACCATCCCCATCTTCGCGCGCTCACTGATCTACGAAACCAAGACCATTCGGGGGTTTTGGCTGTTCCGCTGGTTCACCGAGGCCCCGAAGGATCGGATGGATGCAGCGATCCACCGCACAATTCAGCTCGCCGACAGCGGCGCGCTGCGCGTGCCCGAGGGCCAGCCGATCCCCGTCGAAAAGTTCAGCGAAGCCGTCTATTTGGCCGAAGCTCCCGAACACGGCGGCAAACCGCTGCTGGTGTTCGAACCGTAAGAGGCAGATATGTCTAACAAACCCGAGTGGTTCGGGTCGTCAGCAGCCGATTTCCACTGGTCAAGACGGTAAAATGGTTAGGTGAGGCACAAACCCGGTAGGTTGGCCGGTCTGTGGCCGCTGTTCCTTTGAGCCGCATGTCGTGGTCCTGACAGATCACGTTCTCGTGGGTGGACCACACGTGCGGGTACGGAATTCGGATGCCTTGTCGCGAGGCGCATTTCGGACAGCTAGGACTCTTTGAATAAGCGCGGGCCCGGCCAGCCAGTTCGGGATAAGTGGTGAGGTCACTTGCGGTGCGGAGTTCGGGGAGCGCGAAGACGATGGCCCGTCAGACATGCCGGTTGTGATGCTAAGTCCGCCGCGTATCGAGCTACCGCGTTGCATCAGTAACGCGCGTAGACGACTTCGGTTGATTCCGTTGGCTTGTGCTAGCCGCGTCAGGTAGTCGTCGAGCACCTCGTTGGTGATCGGTCTGACTCGACGGGGAGACATTGCGATGCGGCGCCCAGAACCGAGTGTTCGCAGACGCCAGTCGTGAGTCAGCGCACGCTTCGCCGATCGATGGCTACACCTATTGAGGTCGCTCTCTCAAGCCCAACTCAAGCACTGTTAAGGCCAAATATCTTGGGTGATAGCTCAATTCA
>JBKOYU010000820.1:0-5057 GCA_046725575.1 Actinomycetota bacterium
GGCCTTGCCGCGGGAATCGACTTGTGCCTGCACATCATTCGCTCCGATCACGGCGCGCAGGTGGCCAACGCGGTCGCCAGGTACTGCGTGGTGCCGCCGTGGCGGGAGGGCGGCCAGGCGCAGTTCATCGACCGGCAGGTGGCCTCGCCGGATCACTTCTCCACGGCCGCGACACGCGATTGGGCACTGCAGCACCTCGATGAGGAGCTCACGGTGCAGCGGCTGGCTCGGCACGCGAAAATGAGCCCGCGCACCTTCAACCGTCGATTCCGCGAGGAGACGGGGCAGTCGCCGGGTGCGTGGGTGCGCAGCCGCCGCGTCGACCACGCCCGCGAGCTCCTGGAGTCGCGCGATCTGCCCGTCGATGAAGTCGCGCGGCTCGCCGGTCTTGGATCGGGCGGCAACCTGCGCCACCACCTACGTCGCGGCGTCGGGATGTCGCCGTCGAGTTATCGCAAGGTGTACCAGGGCGCCTGAGCGAGGCTCGTGGTCAGCGAATCACCTCAACCGGCACGTTCGACCAGCCTGCCACGTTCGCCATCGCGACCCGCCGCAGTCCCGCGGCATCTACCCGGTAGTCAGGCATCAGATCAACCATCACGTCGAGCGCGATCCAGCCCTCCATCCGCGCGAGAGCGGCGCCAAGGCAGCTATGGACGCCGTACCCGAAATTGAGGTTGTGCCCGGACGGAATCCGGTCGATGTCGAACCGATCGGGGTCGGCAAAGGCGCGCTCGTCGCGCGTCGCCGACCCGTTGATCAGCATGACGATGCTGCCGGAAGGAATGGTCGTCTCGTGCAATGTGACGTCACGTTTGCTGTATCGCAGCTGGTATTGCGACGGGGCTTCATATCGAAGCAGTTCTTCGAACGCGCCGGGGATCTTGCTTCTGTCTTCGTGGAGCTTTCGCCATTGTTCGGGGTTCGCGGCGAAGGTGACGGCGGCATTGCCTATGAGCTTCACGACCGTCTCGGCGCCCGCGCCTCCGAGCATCATTGCGAAAGCGGCGATTTCGGCGTCGGTCAGTTTCGCCACACCGTCTGCGCGGGCGACGTCGACTTGGGTTAGCCGGCTGATCATGTCGTCTTGTGGATTGGCACGACGTTCGCAGACAGCTCGTAATAGAACATCGTGATCGCTTGTGCGGCCTCGACGCCTTCGGGCTAGACGGCGCGCACCTCTCTACTACCATTCCTCACCAGCACAAGGCCTCTCACCGTAAAGGAGGCTGGAAGTGCGTTCGATGCAGCAATTGCGGCGATAGACACGATTTCGATCCGGCGGGTGCGGGTACCTCCGTACGGTGAGTACCGTGCGGATCCTGGTCACCGGCGCCACCGGCTATGTTGGTTCGCGACTCGTCACCTCCCTGCTCGACGAGGGCCACGACGTCGCCGCCGCCACCCGAAATCCCGACCGACTGGCCGCCTTCGGCTGGGATGGCCACGTCACCGGCGTCGCGCTGGACGCGCACGACGAAACCTCGGCGAAGACGGCGTTCGCCAACGCCGGCCCGGTCGAGGTCGTGTACTACCTGGTGCACGGCATCGGCCAACCGGATTTCCGGGAAGCGGACAATCGTGCGGCCGCCATTGTGGCGAATGCGGCCAGGGACGCCGGTGTTCGGCGGATCGTGTATCTGGGTGGATTCGTCCCCGATGACGACGAACTCTCCGAGCACCTGACCAGCCGCGCCGAGGTGGCCCACGCGCTGAGCGTCGACGGGGGTCCGGATGTGGTGTGGCTGGGCGCAGCGATGATCATCGGATCGGGTTCGACGTCTTTCGAGATGCTGCGCTACGTCGGCGACCGGTTCTGGTTAATTCCTCTGCCCGCATGGTCGGCGAACCCGATCGATCCGATCTCGATCTCGGACGTTCTCTACTATCTCGTCGCGGCCGCCGATCCCGCGAAAGTGCCTGCCGGCGCGTACGACATCTACGGCCCGGAGACCACGTCTTACGGCGATCTGCTGCGCGCCTACGCACGTATCTCCGGAAAGTGGCGCGCGGAATTGCCCTTCCTTCGTGTGGACACCAGCGTCGTGTCGTGGATGACGGCCGCGGTGCTGCCCGTTCCCGGTGGGTTGGCGTCGGATCTGGTGGAGTCCCTTGACCATCCGATGTTGGCGTCGGATGCGCATCTGCGGGATTTCGTGCCAGACCCACCCGCGGGGCTCGTCGGCATCGATGAGGCGATCACCCGTTCGCTGTCGAGCGTTCGCCCAAGGCCCGTCAACGACCTCGCTGATCCGCATCATCTGGCCGACACCGACCCGTCATGGGCGGGTGGCGACGCGCTGCGCATTCAGCAGCTCGCCAGATCGATCACACCGCCCTTCGTGAGGCCGGTCCTCGGTCTGCTCGGCGTCGTGCCGGGCCCGCTCGTCGCCGCGCTGCGCACCGGACTGGACACGGTGCTCGACCTTGTTCCGAAGGCAACCCCGGCATGACACAGGCGGCGACGACGCGCCCCGGCTTCCTGCACGAGTTGCGCGACCTCGCGACGACGGTCGCCGTGCCCCACCACGAACCACCCGCGCTGATCCGCCGCCGCCGCATCGTTGTCGTTGTCGTGCTCGCGATCGGCGCTGCGCTGCTTGGATATTCGCTGACTCGGCCACCCGGCGACGAGTCGTTCTACTGGCTCATGCTGGCGCTGGCAGGAGTCTGGGCGGTCGGCGCCTTGGCGTCCGGCCCGCTGCATCTCGGATGCGTGCGGTTCCGCGGCCGCAACCAGCGTCCGGTGATCAGCGGCACCGTGGTGGGTTTGGTGATTGGCGGCCTGTTTCTGGTGGGCGGTCTGCTGGCGCGCGAGATTCCCGGGGTTCGCGAATTCGTGGTCAGTGTCCTGCATTTCGCTAATTTCGGTCCACTGGCGCTGGTGGTGTTCATCACGGTGGTCAACGGGGTAGCAGAGGAGCTGTTCTTCCGCGGCGCGCTCTACACCGCGCTGGGCAAGGCCTACCCAGCGGTGGTATCGACGGTCATCTATGTCGTCGCGATCTTGGCGAGCACAGGTAATCCGATGCTGGGTGTCGCCGCCGTGATCGTCGGCGCGGTGTGTGCCTGGGAGCGCCGAGCCACCGGCGGCGTGCTGGCACCGATGCTGACCCACTTCTTCTGGGGTCTCGTCATGGTGCTCGCACTGCCGCCGGTGTTCGGCGTCTAGCGCAACGGATGCGCCAGCTCGTCTTGGCGCATCCGGGCCGCATACATCGCGACCGCCGCGAGCAGCACGGGCGCGACGCCGGCCACCAGGAAAATCGTCTGCATTGGAACGACTTTCGACAGCGGGCCGACGATGGCGAATGACACCGGCATGAACGCGAGCGAGACGAAGAAGTCGAGGCTCGACACCCGTCCCAGCATCTCCGTCGGGACCCGCCGCTGCAGCAGCGTGCCCCAGATGACCATGCCCGCACCGTCGGTGAAGCCGATGACGAACGTCGCCGCAGCCATCAGCGGGAACGACGACGTGACGCCGACGACCACCAGCGGTATCGAGCCGACGCTCCACATCGCCATCATCACCGTGAGATAGCGACGCGGCAGTCGTCCCGACGACACCGCCAGCGCTCCCAGTGCGCTACCGACGCCGAAGAACGCCAGGATGAAGCCGTACGTTCGTGCGCCGTCCTCGAAGCGTTGCTTCGCGATGAACGGCAGCAGCACCTCGATCGGTCCCAGCACCACGAGCACGAACATGCTCGCGAACAGCAGCGTCCACAGCAGCCACGGAGTGCGCACCATGAACACGAAGCCGTCGCGCAGGTCGCGCAGCAGGTGCGGCCGCTCCTGATCCGGCTGGTGCACAGGCGGTTTCATGGCCGGCCTGGCGGTCACTAGCAGTAGCAGGCCGATGGCGAACAAGGCAGCGACCACAACGGCGCCAAGAGAGGGGAACGTCGCACCGACTAAGAGGCCGGCGATCGCCGGGCCGATGGCGCGCTGAAACACCGGACGCACGACGCCTTCGACGCCGTTGGCGGCGAGCAACTGGTCGGCAGGCAGAATCCTCGGCAGGATCGCGCTGTAGGCGGGGAAGAAAAACGCCGCGGCGATGCCGAGTGCGGCAGCCGCCACCGCCATATGCCAGATCCGTAGGGCGCCAACGAGTCCAAGGATCGCGATCGTTGACACGGCGATCACGTTGACGGTCTCGACGGCAATGATGATGGCGCGCTGGCTGATTCGGTCGGCGGCCAGTCCGCCGACCAAGACGAAGGCGACGAGGCCGGCGCCCAGGCAGGTGGCGACGAGCGACAGCGACGCGGGGTCGTTGTCGAGTTCGATGACCTGAAGCGCCATCACGACGGCCCACATGCCTTCGGCGAAGATCGACAGGGACACCGCGGCGATCAGCAGGCGGTACTCGCGGAACTTGAAGGGTGCGAGCACGCGCCAACCGCCGGCGTCGACAACCGGCTGTTCAATCTCGAATTGCGTACTCACTATTCAATGGTCGCGGAATGATGGGTCCACAGTCCAACGATTTTCGGCTTCAGAACAGGTCGTTGAGCGTGGGTGGGTTGCGGCCAGCCAACTTCTGAACCACCCATTGGTTGAACGACACACCCTGCTCAGCGGCGTCCACCATGAGACTTGCATGAAGCTGCGGCGAGGTACGAACCACGAACCTGCCGCTGTAGCGACGGTCGGTGATCGAAGGTGGTGGCGTCAGACCGCAGTCAATGAGGTCGGCCACTTCCTCGGCGATCAACTGTTGAACGCGTTCGATCGCCTCATGGGCTGTCGGCGCGCGCGAATACCGCGAAGGAAACTCGATGCACAGGCCGACATACTCCCCGGACTCCGGCGACCACTCGGCTCGATACGTGTAGTTCTCCATGGCGCCGATACTCGCGGCGCGGTCCGACAATTAGGACCGCTCTAAACGTGACATCGCCGGTGATATCACGTTTGGAGAGGTGGGCATGGTCGAGAAACGGCGGGTTTCGGGAGCATGAGGCTCACTCGAAATGTGATATCGCGGGTGATATCACGTTTGGGGAGGTGGGCATGGTCGAGAAACGGCGGGTTTCGGGAGCATGAGG
>JBKOYU010000643.1:0-2461 GCA_046725575.1 Actinomycetota bacterium
CGCCAAGGGCGTCAATGTGCCGGATACCCGGTTGCCGATATCGGCCTTGACCGACAAGGACATCGCCGACCTGGCCACGGTGGTGGACATCGCCGATATCGTCAATGTCTCGTTTGTGCAGGATCCGTCCTACATCGTCCAGCTGCACGAAACGCTGGGCCGGCTTGGTGGCGACAACCTCGGCATTGTGCTCAAGATCGAGACACGACAAGCGTTCGAACGCCTGCCGCAGTTGCTGCTGACGGCGATGCGGCGGCCGCACGTCGGTGTGATGATCGCGCGTGGCGACCTAGCGGTCGAGGTGGGCTACGAACGGCTGGCCGAGTTGCAGGAAGAGATCCTGTGGTTGTGCGAAGCAGCACACTTGCCCGTGATCTGGGCTACGCAGGTGCCCCGGCCACCACCGTCGGCCGTGAGCGCAACGTCGTCCGCCAATAGCCGCGCGAATGCGTCCGTCGCCCGCCCATGTATCGCATCTCGGAAGGCATCGAGCAGCTCGCGTTGCACACCTGGAAGCGGTTCCACAGGTTGATCATCGCGATCGCTGACGTCAGCGCGCTGATCTGCCGGTCGCTGAAATGCCGATGCAGCGCCTCCCGCAGGGCGCGATAGTCGGTGCCCTCGTGCAGGTTGGTGAGCGCCTCAGTCCACGCCAACGCCGCCTTCTCCGCCGCGGTGAAGTCCGCGACGTGCGGCCACACCACCAGCCGATCGAGCCGCACGTTCGTCTCACCGTCGCGGCGGGCCTCGGTGGTGTGCATCTTCACGCAATAGGCGCACCGGTTCATCTGCGACGCCCGCAGCTTCACCAGATGATGCAGCCCGGGATCGAGGTCGAGTGTCGAGATGACGTCCTCAACTCCCTCGAGCAGCTCGAACACCTCAGGCGCTTCCGCCTCATGCCGAACCATTGTCGCTGCGGTCATGTCTCCTCCACTCTTGGTGAACCGCTAGGTCATTGAGAAGACGATCCAGCCGCGCCCGCTGTGACGTCTCGGACCGAACTGGCCGCGTGCACCCGGGTTCCCGCTGTGCCGGTGACGATTTCGGCGATGTCGGTGAGCGATCCGATGACGGCTTCCCTGCCGGTGTTGCGCGCGAAGCCGCATGCGGCCTCGACCTTGGGGCCCATCGACCCCGCAGGCAGATCCAGGCGGGCGAACTCTTCGGGCGTGACCCGTCCCAGCCGTGCCTGCTCCGGGGTCCCCCAGCCGGTGTAGACGCCGTCGACGTCGGTGGCGATGACGAGCAGGTCGGCGTCGAGTTGCTCGGCCAGCAGAGCCGAGGCGAGGTCCTTGTCGATGACCGCCTCGACGCCACGCAACTTGCCGTGTTCGTCGTACATCGTCGGGATCCCGCCACCGCCGGCGCAGATCACGATTGTGCCGTGCTCGACCAGGCTTCGGATCGACCGAATCTCGAAGATCCGTTTCGGCTTTGGGCTGGCCACGACTCGCCGGAACTTGCCGCCGTCCGGTGCGATGCTCCAGCCGCTGGCAGCCGCGAGACGCTCCGCGGTCTCCCGGTCATAGACCGGCCCGATCGGCTTGGTGGGGTGGTCGAACGCGGGATCATCGCGGTCCACCTCGATCATGGTCAGCAGCGTGGCGAGCGGCTGCTCGGACGGCAGCAGGTTGCCCAGCTCCTGCTCGATGACGTAGCCGATCATCGCCTCGGTCTGAGCGCCGAGTACGTCGAGCGGGTACGGCGCGACGTCGTGGTACGCCGCGGCCTGCAGCGCAAGCAAGCCCACTTGGGGACCGTTGCCGTGAGCGACGACGATCTCGTTGCCGGCGGCTACGGCGGCGATGCACTCTGCTGCAGCCCGGATGTTGGCCCGCTGGTTCTCCGCCGTCATAGGCTGCCCGCGCTGCAGCAGCGCGTTGCCGCCCAAGGCGATCACGATCCGCATGTGCTCAGCTCAGCGCGGCCACGAGGGCCGCCTTGATCGTGTGCATCCGATTCTCCGCCTGCTCGAAGGCGATGTTCGCGGGACCCTCGAAGACGTCTTCGGTGACCTCGACGCCATTGGCGAGGTGCGGGTATTGTGCAGCGATCTGGGCGCCGACCTTGGTCTCGGAGTTGTGGAACGCGGGCAGGCAGTGCATGAACTTCACCTGCGGATTGTCGGCCGCGGCCATCAGCTCGGAGTTGACCTGGAAGGGCAACAGCATGTCGATCCGCTCACCCCACGTCTCCAGCGGCTCCCCCATCGACACCCACACGTCGGTGTAGATGAAGTCGACGCCGAGCACTGCCCGGCGTGGATCGTCGGTGATGGTGATCCGAGCCCCGGACGTGGCCGCGAACTCATGGCACATCTTGACGTGTTCTTCACTGGGCCAGAGCTTTTCGGGTGCACCGATCCGCACGTCCATGCCGAGCTTGGCGCCCACCAGCAGCAGCGAGTTGGCAACATTGTTGCGGCCATCCCCGACGAACGCAAAGGCGATGTCGGTCA
>JBKOYU010001077.1:0-2478 GCA_046725575.1 Actinomycetota bacterium
GCCTTCAGCCGTGCCCTGCTGGGATCGGTCAGTACAGCCCTGGTTCACCACGCGCATTGTCCCGTCGCGGTCATTCACGACGACGCCCCACAGCTGTCCGAGCAGGCGCCCGTGCTGGTAGGCGTTGACGGTTCGCCGGCGTCGCTCGCGGCGACAGAGATCGCGTTCGACGAAGCCTCACGTCGCGGCGTGGAGTTGGTGGCTCTGCATGCGTGGCAGGACGGCAGCATGCTCGAGTTGCCCGGACTCGACCTCGAGACGATGAAAGTGCAGGCAGAAGAGGCACTGGCCGAACGGCTGGCGGGTTTTCAGGAGCGCTATCCCGATGTCGCGGTGCGCCGCGTGGTCGTATGTGACCAGCCGGCCCGGCAACTCGTCGAGCACGCCAACAGCGCGCAGCTGGTCGTCGTGGGCAGCCACGGCAGGGGCGGGTTTGCCGGCATGCTGCTGGGTTCGGTCAGCACGGCGGTCGTGCACGCGGTTCGAACGGCCACGATCGTCGCCCGCCAGTCGTAGCGCTGACTCGCCCTACCGTAATCGAACATCAGTTCGATAGACTGTGGGGGTGAGCTGGTTTACCGGGCCGCCGAGCTGGACGGAAATGGAGCGGGTGCTCTCCGGCCGATTGCCCCGGCCCGCCGGGGATGCAAAGCCGCGCCATGCCGGGTGGCCTATCGACGAGCAAGCGGGCGACGGCGGCGACAGCCCGGCCTGGTCGCGCAAGCGTGGGAGCTACGAGCCGCTGGATATGCAGCGGCCTTCTTCATCGGTCCCGTATGCCGAGTTGCACGCGCATTCGGCGTACAGCTTCCTCGACGGCGCCAGCACCCCGGAGGAGCTCGTCGAGGAGGCAGCCAGGCTCGATCTGCGGGCCATCGCGCTCACCGACCACGACGGGCTCTACGGGGTGGTGCGGTTCGCAGAAGCCGCCAAGGAACTCGAGATGCAGACGGTGTTCGGCGCCGCACTGTCACTCGGCGGTGGCGACCGCACCGAGGATCCCGATCCGCCAGGGCCGCACCTGCTGGTGTTGGCCCGCGGTCCGGAAGGCTATCGACGGCTGTCGCGGCAGTTGGCGTCGGCGCATCTGGCCGGGGGTGAGAAAGGCAAGCTGCGGTAT
This sequence comes from Actinomycetota bacterium, assembly GCA_046725575.1. GTDB lineage: Bacteria > Actinomycetota > Actinomycetes > Mycobacteriales > Mycobacteriaceae > Mycobacterium. Next base: position 1,121 of record JBKOYU010001077.1, read on the forward strand.
GACTATGACGCGCTGACCGAGGCAGCAGGAGGGCACTGGCACATCTTGACCGGCTGCCGCAAAGGCCATGTGCGCCAAGCGCTTTCCGAAGGTGGACAGGAGGCTGCCAGCCAAGCGCTGGCCGACCTGGTGGACCGGTTCGGCGCCGACCGGGTCAGCATCGAGCTGACCCATCACGGCCATCCCCTTGACGACGAACGCAACGCTGCGCTGGCGGAGCTGGCGCCACGCTTCGGCGTGAGCGTCGTCGCCACCACCGCCGCCCACTTCGCCGAACCGTCGCGGGGTCGACTGGCCATGGCCATGGGCGCGATCCGGGCCAGACACTCGATGGACGAGGCGGCCGGTTACCTTGCGCCGCTGGGCGGTTCGCACCTGCGGTCGGGGGAGGAGATGGCGCGGCTGTTCGCGCATTGGCCCGAGGTGGTGACGGCCGCGGCCGATCTGGGCGAACAGTGCGCGTTCGGACTGGCGCTGATCGCCCCGCAGCTACCGCCGTTCGACGTCCCGGACGGGCACACCGAGAACAGCTGGCTGCGACATCTGGTCATGGAGGGCGCCCGCAACCGCTATGGCCCGCCGGAACGGGCTACACGGGCCTACGCGCAGATCGAGCACGAGCTGAAAATCATTGAGCAGCTGACCTTTCCGGGCTACTTCCTGGTGGTGCACGACATCACCCGGTTCTGCCGGGAGAACGGCATCCTGGCCCAGGGCCGCGGCTCGGCGGCCAACTCCGCGGTCTGCTACGCGCTTGGTGTCACCAATGTCGACCCGATCGCCAACGAGCTGCTGTTCGAGCGGTTCCTGTCCCCGGCACGCGACGGGCCGCCGGACATCGACATCGACATCGAATCCGACTTGCGCGAGAAGGCGATCCAGTACGTCTACGACCGCTACGGCCGTGACTACGCCGCACAGGTTGCCAACGTCATCACCTACCGCGGCCGCAGCGCGGTGCGCGACATGGCCCGTGCGCTGGGGTTCTCGCAGGGGCAGCAGGACGCGTGGAGCAAGCAGATCAGTCGCTGGAACGGGCTGGCGGACTCCCCGGACGTCGAGGACATTCCGGAATCGGTGATCGACCTGGCCATGCAGATTCACAACCTGCCGCGGCACATGGGCATCCATTCCGGCGGCATGGTGATCTGCGATCGGCCGATTGCCGATGTGTGCCCGGTGGAGTGGGCGCGGATGGAGAATCGCAGTGTCCTGCAATGGGACAAAGATGACTGCGCGGCAATCGGTTTGGTGAAGTTCGACCTGCTGGGGCTGGGCATGCTCTCGGCGCTGCACTACGTGATCGACCTGGTGCGCGAGCACAAGGGCATCGACGTCGACCTCGCGAAACTGGACCT